>JAGGWN010000105.1 GCA_021157415.1 Bacteroidales bacterium
CTCCGTTACTGTATAATATTAACGTTGATCCTTCAGAAAAATTCAATATAGCCGATCAGTATCCGGCAGTAATTGAGGAGATCAATGCATTAATAATAAAACACAAAAAATCAGTAAAACCCGTTGTAAATCAGCTCGAACTAAGATAATTTTTTTAGACTTAATAACGCTCTGTTCAGCACCCATTCATTCAGTACGGGACGATCTCCGTCGGGGCCGGTGATCACCAGGCGGAAGTACTGTCCTTTCACGGGTCCGAACTCCTGCTGATGGCCTGTTCCACCGGTATCTTCTTCGAGGACGGTCTTCCACTGCTCCCCTTCTTTCACCTGCAGTTTGAAATGCTGGCTTTTATGACTCCAGGGATGCCATGGTTCGACGAGGGCGATATGTCCCACCGTGACCGGCTCACCCAGATCCACTTCCACCGATGCGGTGGTCTCGCCTTCGGCCGGCATCCATTTATCTTTAGGATCTCCGTCGAACAGAGCGGATACAGGAGCGTCCGGATCGGAAGAGGAGGCTTGTCCGCTCTTACCATCAGTAGGCACCGGCAGGACATCCGGTGCTGCTCCTTCGTATTCCAGTACGACAATGGAGATGACCGGGTCGGGGGCCTGTGCAGGCAGCGTGACCTCCACACTCCCTTCATGTTTTTTCACTTTCAGCTCATGGCCGGGATCTGCCAGCAGATATCCTTTTGTCACCGTATTAAGCAGGGGTACTTTCAGGGAGCCATCCCGCGGCCAGTCATACACATGAAGATACAATTTATCTCCTTTCAGTGTAGCTCTGCCCCATGGCAACCATGGAAAAGGGCTGGCTGTCGTACCGTAAACAGCTTCACCGTTCTTCTTCATCCAGGTTCCTATATATTTCAGACGGTCTATGCTGGCCTGCGGAATCAGTCCTTCTGATGTTGGACCTACATTCAGTAAAAAGTTCCCTCCTTTGGAAACGATCTCTGAAAGCTTCAGCAACAGATCTTTTCCCGATTTCCAGTTATGATCCCATGATTTATACCCCCAGGTGTCGTTCATCGTCATGCATACCTCCCAGTTACGGCCGGGATATCCGGTAGCAGGGATGTACTGCTCGGGGGTCTCCAGGTCGCCGGAGATGCCACCGCCTAAGCGGTTATTGGTGATCAGGTCAGGATAGGGAGCTATCACCGGCAGGAATTTCTCGGCCCGTTCTTTGGTCATGTTCTTCGGAGTATCCCACCATAGAATATCGGGATGGTATTTTGCAAGGATCTCCCGGGTCTGGGGCACAGCGATTTTGTCGAGATACTCATCAAAGCTGCCCAGCTGGGCCGGATCCCAGTGACCGTCATGCTCGGCGGTGAACTTGTCGATATGGGCCGAGTCGGGATTATCCCAGCCTGCACGCGCCAGCTTACGGTAGGCCGCCCCACCGGGATGACTCCAGTCCTGTGCCTGCGAGTAGTACAACCCTATGTGCATGTCCTGTTTCCGGGCCGCTTTTACCAAAGCACCGATCACATCTTTCTTGTAGGGAGTGGCATCGACGATATCCCAGTCCGTCACCTCCGAATCGAACATACCGAAACCGTCGTGGTGCTTGGAAGTGATCACCATATACTTCATCCCCGCCTCTTTGGCCAGAGAGACCCAGGCATCCGGATCGTATTTGACCGGGTTGAAGGACTTCGCATACGCTTTGTATTCAGCCACAGGGATCTTGGCATAGTTCATGATCCACTCGCCGATACCGTTGATCTTATGACCTTTGTACACACCGGCAGGTACCGAATAGACCCCCCAGTGAATAAACATGCCGAACTTGGCATCCCGCCACCACTGCATCTTATCCGTCGGTTGTGAAATATTTTGTGTCGTCATCTCTTTTTTCCCGGCGTTTTTACATGCGGGAGTTAGAAGAAAAGCTGTTGTCAACAAGGCAAACATGAATTTTTTCATGGTTCTTTATTTTAGAGTTTCTATTTTGAATTATTGATATCATTTTTCATTTCTACTCCCTGCCAGACCGGGGAAGTACCTCCCCAGATCAAGTGTATCTTTCATTTCTTTCTGCAGTGCTTCCAGTTCGCTGAACAGTTCTTTTACTTTCCCGCGGTATTCTGCTTTCCCGGCCAGATCCTCGATCTCATCAGGATCTTTGTTCAGATCATACAACAGGACGACCGGCACTTGCGGGTAAACGATCAGCTTATAGCCGTCTTTCCGGATCATCCTCTGATAGTTCAGATAAGCTCCATAGATGGCCGGGTAATAACTGCTTTTTCGCTTGCCGTTAATAATAGGCAGAATGCTATGAAAGAAAACAAAGTCCGGTTTCTGCACCCCTGCCAGATGCAGGGCAGTAGCCATCGCATCCTGCAGATAGATATCGGTATGTATTTTCTTGTTTTGAGGGATTCCCGGTCCAACTACAATGAAAGGCACACGTATGCTGATATCATACAGGTTTTGTTTCCCCGCCAGCCCATGTGCTCCAATGGATAATCCGTGATCAGCGGTGAAAAAGATATACGTATGATCCATTTCCCCCGTCTCTTTCAGGGCTTTGAGAATTCTACCGATCTGTACATCCATATGGGTGGTAATGGCATTGTATTCCAGCCTGTTCACTCTGACGGCATAAGAAGTGCGCGGGAAAGGCATCAATCGTTCGTCACGCAATGTTCTTCCTGCGCCGATTTTTTCTCCATACGGGTATTCCGGCAGGAAACTTTTGGGCAGGGAGATACTGTCCACATTATACATTTCCACAAATTTCCGTGGCGACTGGCGTGGGTCATGCGAAGCATTAAAGGCCAGATACATAAAGAAGGGGTTCTCTTTTTGAGCGGCTTCGTGCAGGAAATGAACGGCATCATCGCCCAGCACCTCACTCCAGTGCTTTCCCCCTTTCCAGTACCCGCCATAAATAGTATCCCAGGGCTCCCATACTGTATCCTGCGGACTCCTGGGACGGTTATATCCCTGAGGTGTCTGGTTGGGCATCCCGGGCCGCTCATGCATCACATGGTCAAAAACCCGCTGAGGTTTTACCCGCACATGCCATTTCCCCGTCATATAAGTCTCATACCCTGCTTTTTTCATC
>JAGGWN010000119.1 GCA_021157415.1 Bacteroidales bacterium
ATGATCCTGACCCAGGGATTTCAACAGCCTTTTGAGCTGGATGTGACGGGGGTGGATGACAACCATCCCGTCAACTGGTCGGTGAAAACATATCCGAATCCGGTGCAGGATCATCTGAACATTCGTTTCACTATCAGGAATCCGCAGGATTTTACCGTGGTGGTCATGGATATTACCGGGAAAAAAGTATTTGTTAATAAATATATGCAGGTACAGCCGGGCGAAGTGAAAGAGATTGATATGCAACAGTATCATGCAGGGATCTACATGATCTCGGTAACCAGTCAGGATCAGAAGGTCAGAAGGGTATATAAGATCAGTAAGAAATAAACGGTTCCGGTACATGATATCTCCTGAAGGGGGGCTTGCAAGTCCCCCTTTCGCTTTTTTAGCCGGCCGTTACAAGAGAGTGAGGAGTTCCCTACGTAGGGCACTACGTAGGATGTTTAGAATAGGGAATGATCCTGGCCGGAGGCAAGGTATCCCTCGTCTTCTTGCAGGTTGTTCCCGTGGGAGGCTTCCACAGCCAGCCGGTCACAGCGTTCGTTTTCCGTAGTGTTGTTATGCCCTTTGATCCAAACCAGCTTAACGTTGTGCTTGCGATAAAGTTCGAGAAAACGTCTCCATAGATCCGGATTCTTTTTCTTTTTGAATCCTTTTTGTTCCCACTGAAACACCCATCCCTTGTTTACGGCATCGGCCACATACTTTGAGTCGGTGTATATGATAACACTGCTTTTGGGGATTTTCAGGGCTTCCAGCGCCTTGATCACCGCCAGCAGTTCCATCCGGTTGTTGGTGGTGAGGCGAAATCCTTCAGAGAGTTCTTTCCGGTGTTTGCCCGACATCAGAACGACCCCGTATCCGCCCGGTCCCGGGTTGCCACGGGCCGCTCCGTCGGTGTATATGATGATATCAGGGGACATTGTTCAGATGAATTCCGGTATTGCTGATAAACAGACGGATAGCAATGGCCAGGAGGATAATGCCGAAGAATTTCTGCAGGATGTATAATCCGGTGGGCCCCAGGATTCTTTCAAACCATTTGGTTGCTTTCAGTACCAGATAAACGATAATCATATTCAGCAACAAACCGATCAGGATGTTAATGGTGCTGTAACTGGCGCGCAGCGACAGCAGGGTGGTGATAGAACCGGCTCCGGCAACCAGGGGGAAGGCTATGGGCACGATGGATCCTCCGCCTTCGGCATCATGTTTGAAAAAAGGAATCCCAAGCACCATTTCCAATGCCAGGAAAAGCAGGACGAAAGAGCCGGCGATGGCAAAGGAGGATATGTCCACGCCGAAAAACCCCAGGAGCGGCTCTCCGATCATCAGAAAAGCAAACATGATGAGAAAAGACACCAGCGTGGCTTTCTCGGCCTCGATCTTTCCCACCTTGCTCTTGATATCGACAATGATCGGGATCGAACCGGTGATGTCTATTACGGCAAACAACACCATGAAGGTGGCTAATATCTCTTTAAGATTGATTTCCATATAAAAATATCCTGAAAGGCACCTACAAAATAACACTGCCGGGATGCCTGCATACAGGCAGCCCGGCAGGTGGAGTTTTCTTTATTCCATGATGGTCATTTCATCCACCAGATGGGGGGCTCCTGAAAACTCATCCATAATGAAAAGCACATAACGGATATCCACAACAATGCAGCGCTGCAGGCTGTTCTCGAAGGCGATGTCTCCGCTCATGGCTTCCCAGTTGCCGTCAAAAGCCAGACCGATGAGTTCACCGTTGCCATTCATTACCGGACTCCCTGAATTGCCACCGGTAATGTCATTGTTGGTGATAAAACATACATGCATAATGCCGTCTTCTCCGTATCTGCCAAAATCTTTGGATTTATAAAGTTCCTTGAGCTTTTCGGGGACAATAAATTCATAATTATCGGGATCTTCCTTTTCCATAACTCCATTCAGGGTAGTGAAATATTTGTAATGAACGGCATCTCTCGGGTCATACCCTTCCACCGTGCCGTAAGTGAGGCGCATGGTGAAGTTGGCATCCGGATAAAAGATCTTTTTGGGAAACATCTTCATCAGCCCGGCCATATACAGGCGATGCCCTTTGCTGAGTTCTTCATCAAACTGTGCTTCCTGACCCATGAGGTAGAAATACTCGTTGATGATGGATTGGGCTGCATCGTAAGCCGGATCTTTTTGCAGCGTCTTGAATTTGGGGTTCTGCAGGAAGGCGTCAAAGCGCTGTTCATTGGTAAAGATCGATTTCGCAAACAGACGATCCATGTATTTATCGAAATTGTTTTTGTATTTCTTCCGGATCATAGCGAATATGTCCGGCTGAAACTCCGGTTTGACATTTTCAGCGTACAGTCTGAACATGGCTTTGGATGCCGCTTTGTCGGTGGGAAGGTTATAATCCTTGAAAAATCCCTTTGCTGTTTTTTTAGCAGACTCCACTGCTTTACTGATCTGTTGAGGGTCATCGGACTGCAGGGCTTTCTCCAGGCCGCGAATGCGATAGGCAAAAAGGATTACCTCGCTACCCCGGATCAAAGCCTCACTGAGATATTGAGAGGCATAGCGGTAATCTGCCCTGCCTTCAATGGCATCTTTGATCAGATCCAGCGCCGGACCGTATTTTTTTTCTCTTTCCGAATCCTGTGATACCCAGTTCCGGAATTCTTTTTCCAGGGCCAGTTTCTGGGCTTTTACATTAAGTTTCTTAAGATCCTGATTCTGGCCGATAGAGTATTTCCAGTAGTTGCTCGACATGGAATATTTTTCGGCATACTGGATCCTGACTTTTTCGCTGGCCATCATATCTTTCCAGATGATCTCCTGACGGGTACCCCTTATTTTAACGCGATTGGGGTTGGTGATCTTCATCACTTCGTCAATCTCCCAGGAAGTCATGTAACGGGTGGTTCCTCCCGGGTAGCCTATAACCATGCTAAAATCGCCGGGATGTACACCTTTCAGGGAGACCGGAAGATAATGTTTGGGTTTCAGGGGCACATTGTCGGGAGAATATTCGGCAGGTTTTCCGTCGGGAGACATATAGACACGGAAGACGCTGAAGTCGCCGGTATGTCTGGGCCACATCCAGTTATCGGTATCCCCACCGAATTTTCCGATGGAAGAAGGGGGTGTCCCGACAAAACGGACATCCTTATAGATCTCATAAACCAGAAGATAATACCGGTTTCCCGAGAAGAACGAGCGGACGGAGGCCTGATAATCCGTACTGTCCGTTGCTTTCTTAACAATTTTTTTACTGATTTTATTGATGGTTTGTGCACGGGTGTTTTCCGACATGGTGTCGCTCAGGGCTGGTATGATCTGATCCGTGACGTCTTCCATACGGACGAAAAAAGTGACCCGAAGCCCGGGATTCGGGAGTTCATCCTTTTGCGTAGGAGCCCAGAAACCGTCTTCCAGATAATTGTGCTCCGTCGAACTGTGTTCCTGGATGGCCCCATAGCCACAGTGGTGATTCGTCAGCAAGAGACCCTGGTCAGATACGATCTCACCGGTACATCCGCCGCCAAAAATGACAATGGCATCTTTCAGACTGGAATGATTGATACTGTAAATGTCTTCGGCAGAAAGCTTCAGACCCATACGGGTCATGGTGCCGATATTAAGCTTTTCCAGCAAAGGTAAAAGCCACATCCCCTCATCGGCCCGGAGCAACGGACTGATCAGAAGAAATAATCCTAAAATGAGTGTTCCTGTACGTTTCATATTGTGCATGAGTTAAAATATTATATAGCTGTTTGTATGTATAGTAATCCGGGGGTAAAATAAGGAAAAATGAGTGAGTTTATTTGCAAAAAGATCAAATTTATTTGATTTTACATGATATGTTCTTAACCATGTTTCCTGAAGTGTATTTCCGTTTGTTCATTCAACAGGCGGAAAGAGCGGCGATGATAAGGGGTAAGGCCATGCTCGCGGATAGCTCTGCGATGGCTTTTGGTAGGGTATCCTTTGTTCTTATCCCATTGATAAACGGGGTACTCCTCGTGTAACCGGAGCATGTATTCATCACGGTGAGTCTTGGCCAGGACAGAAGCAGCGGCAATGGAAGCATATTTTCCGTCCCCTTTGATGATACATTTGTAAGGAATATTTTCGTAAGGAATGAAAAATTTTCCGTCAACGAGTAGAAAATCCGGCTTTCTTCCGAGTTTGCGAAGGGCCTCATGCATGGCAGCATAAGAGGCCCGGAAAATATTAAGCTTGTCGATTTGTATGTTGTTAATCATAGCCACAGCAAAGGCCAGGGCCTGATTTTCAATCTCTATACGTAAGGAATTCCGTTTTTCTGCAGAGAGTTTTTTTGAGTCGTTCAGGCCCGGAAGATCAAAGTCGCTTGGCAGGATTACGGCTGCTGCCGTCACCGGTCCGGCCAGACAACCCCGGCCGGCTTCGTCCAGGCCGGCTTCTGTTTCCGGATTATGATAAAAAGGCTCAAGCATGATTGATTTGAGATTCCGGGTGCATAGGTGATAGTTCTGGTTTTGGGATTGGATCGTGTTTATTTTTGTAGGGTTTGTTCAATTACTGCCCAGACTTTTGCGGCAGTGTGATCCCAGTTGAAAAAGGTTGCTCTTTGCACTCCTTTTTCGACCAGTTGTTTCCGTAAAAAGGGGTCTTTTGTTATCCGGAGCATTGCTTGATTGATACTCTCCTTAGAGAAAGGATCCACATAAAGGGCTGCATCCCCGCATACCTCGGGGATGGCCGTTGCATCTGCAGCGATAACGGGCACATGACAGGCCATGGCCTCAGCCAGAGGGATGCCGAAACCTTCAAAATAAGAGGCAAATATCAACGCTTCGGCAGAACCCAGTATTTTGTAACTTTTCTCGCGGGACAGATTCCCGGTCAAAATAACATCTTTTGCGTATTTCATATTTTGCAGCGTCTTCTTTATCTCATTGGTTCCAAACATGGGACGGCCGGCGATCACGATCTTATAGGTGCCGGATGAAGAAGCCCGGAACAGGTCAAAAGCCTGGAGGAGCCGGGGGATGTTTTTCCGCGGCAGTAATGACCCTATGTGGACAAAATAAGGATCTCCTCCCGAAATTTGTGCTCTGGTCTCTTGTCTGGTTTCTTCAGAGAGCGGTTTGAAAATTTTGTGGATCCCGTTCCAGGCTACACTAATCTTTTCAGGAGCGATCCCGAACTGTCGGGTGATATCTTTTTTTGAGAATTCTGAAACGGTGATGATATGAGCAGCTCTTTCAGCAAATTCCGGGAAAAAACGGTGATAATACCGACTGACACTTTTGGGCAGTTCTTCCGGATAATGCATAAAATTCAGGTCGTGGATGACCGGGATGGCCGGGATATCGGTTTTGAGGGGGATAAAACCATCCGGTGAAAAGAATAAGTCGGAAGGATGCTTTTTCAGGTATCTTGCCAAATTATGCTGGAACCATATGTGCCATAAGACCGGGTGCCGGGCCGGAGGTCTGAGGATCACCGGCTGAACATTTTCGGAGAAGATAAACTCCGGAGCATACTGCCGGTCAAAGAAAAAACGAAAAGTGTGTTCCGGATGATCACGGGTAAGACGGCGTACTACTTCGAAGGTAAACCAACCGATGCCATCCAGCTTGCCGGGGATCAGAAAACGGGTATTTACGGCAATATTCATGAAAGGGCCTTTTCTGTTTACAGGGCTTTATTACATTTGCATGTAAAATAAATCAAATTATCAGGATTGAAAAAAAAGTTTTTTTCAAATCTACTTTTACTGGTTTCATTAAACCTCGTGGTCAAGCCTTTCTGGATATTCGGGATTGACCGGACTGTCCAGAATGTGACGGGGTCAGCGTCTTATGGGTTTTATTTTTCCCTGTTCAGCTTTTCCCTGTTATTAAATATCTTACTGGATGCCGGAACCACCAGTTACAATAACCGGGTTATCTCACGTGATCCGGAAAAACTGTCTGCCTGGTTTTCCCAGTTGTTTCTGATCCGGTTATTGCTGGCAGTGGTTTACGTCATTGTTTCCATAGCAATTGCCATCATTCTGGGGTATTCGCCACGCCAGCTTCACCTGCTTTGGTTTCTGATATTGAACCAGTTTCTGGCATCGTTTATCCTTTTTTTCCGTTCAAATATTACCGGTCTTCATCTTTTTAAAACCGATAGTGTCCTTTCCGTAGCCGATCGCGTGCTGATGATCATTCTGGTAGGAATTGTTTTATGGGGGCATGTGACCGATGAGCCCTTCCGCATTGAATGGTATGTATATCTGCAAACTCTGGCTTATGGCATTGTTGCTGTGGCAGCGTTTATCCTGGTGCTTACCAAAACGAAATTTTTCCGTCCCCGTTTTGACAAGATGTTTTTCTTCAGGATCATCCGCGAAAGTTTCCCTTTTGCCATGCTCACGCTCTTAATGGCCTTGTATTACCGGATTGATTCGGTCATGCTGGAGCGTATGCTGCCTGACGGGGCCCGTCAGGCAGGGATTTACGCACAAGCTTTCAGACTGTTGGATGCTTTTGTTATGTATGCGTACCTTTTTTCCGTGATCTTACTGCCATTGTTTTCCAGGATGATCAAGGAAGATAAGCCCGTAACCGAGCTGGTTAAGTTTGCTTTTCTACTTATGATGATCCCTGTGCTGATTCTGGGTATCACCACCATCATTTACCGGTATCCTGTGATGCATCTTCTCTACCTGAGTCATACAGCGGATTCCTCGGGAGTGTTGGGAGTATTGATGGGAGCCCTGATATTTGCTTCTTCCGGGTATTTATTCGGAACATTGCTTACGGCCCGCGGAGATATCAAACAATTAAGCTGGCTGGCGGCAGGAGGATTTTTGTTGAATATCTTTTTGAATTTTATGCTTATACCCCGTTTTCAGACCCTCGGCGCCGCCTGGGCCAGCCTGGTTACCCAGGCAGGGATAGGTATTATACAAATTCTGATGGTCAGCCATCGGTTCAGGATATCCGTAAGCCGGATGATTCCGTTTCAGACCTATGTTTTTGCCGGGATGATAACCCTTACTGGCCTGATCATACATGGCTCGGGATTGAGGCCCCTGACCGGGTATCTTGTCCAGATTTTTTTATCCCTGCTGCTGGCAGTGATCATAAAGCTTATCCCGCTGAGACAGATGATTTCCATCCTTGTTGCCGAGGAAGAGTAAGGGTTTATAACTCCGTTTTCCCGTTTTGTTGCAGTTCCCCTTTTGTGACTAATCCCCAGAGCAAACCTGCAAGAAAAACCCCGGTAATAATTCCCAGCGAATTGGAGAGCATATCCATATAGGTAAAGGATCTTCCGGGGATCAGGAGTTGGTGGTATTCATCGCCTACTGCGATGGCAATACCTATAACCAGCGTGTAAAAAATAATTTTCCGAAGTAATGAAGGAGCCTTTTTGAACTGCCACGAGACCATTAGAAACGAAAGGGTCATATACTGAAACCAATGGATTAGATGATCTACCCGTATTTCGCGGCCGGACATCGTAATATCCGGATTGGGCAAATCGGGGAGTGAAGAAACAAACAAAATCAGGGAAAGCCAAATCCAGAAAAAATTCCGGTAATAACGGGCGTTCCGGGATACGAAATATGAAAAAAGTTTTGCCATTGCCTTTCTTTCAGGTAAAACAGAGACAAACCTACATAAATTTTTCAGGCAAACGTATTCAGACTGCAGGGAAAATTTATCAGCAAGTGCCCTTTGGATGTTTTATATTAGTCTTCCATCAGAGGATATGTAATTAGATGACCTGAAAATTATATGCTGACAAAAAAAACAGACCGGAAATTATATCCGGCCTGTTTTTTGTGTAGTTATTTGAAATATTTTTTAATGACTGTCGTAACTGATGTTGCTCCAGTTCATCCAAATGCTGGCATTATCGTCATATATTCCTCCCCAGTCACCCTCTCCGGGGGTGGTTACACTTCCGTCGCCATTGGTATCTCCTTTTTTGGAATCATCTTTGTAAGAAGTGAAAAATACACCCGTACCGCCATGATTGTTTAATGATGACCCTTGTGCCAGAACCAGGGTGCCTTCCGGTTTGAATTTCAATACCACATTGTTTCCCAAAGTGAGGGAACCCCCGGAATAGATCCACCAGTCATTATCGTCTATGACAAAGGCGACTTCTGTTTCACTCCATGAAAGAGCCGAACTGAGATCATCCGTATATACGAATATTCCGTTATATTTATTGGTTACACTGGCATTGTCCGGATTATGGAATACGTTGGAATCGTCAATATTCATATACACACTGACAGACAAAGGGCGAATGTTGTCATAGAAAATATTATTTTGTACAATGCTCCCTGCAGTAGCATCATTCATAGCCAACGCTCCATACCATCCCGTATTGTCACTTCCGTCGTTATGAGCAAAAACACAATTTTTTACTGTGGCTCTTCCATAGATTGTCAGGGTGGAAGAGTAGGTGCCGTTTCCTCCGTACAGGAAATGACAGTATTCAAAATCCGACCCGTTCAGCCCGTTGGTGTTAATCTCTCCCCAGTCTTTTGAAGCCGGAGAAGTAGCGTTTCCGTCGCCATTGGTGTCTCCTCCATGGTCGTCATCTTTGTAAGAGGTGAATATGATAGGTTTTGCCGAGGAACCCTTGGCAATAACGGTCCCAGTCCCCCCCAGTGTGAGGTCGGGACCTTCGGTGGGATGAAACTTGATTATAGCTCCGGGATTGATGGTCAACGTGTTGTTGACATAAAAGTCCCAGGCTTCAATTACGTAAATAGAATCACCGGACCAGATAGTTGGCTGGTCGATATCATGGGTGATGATCACAACATTGGAATGACTGGCCGGAGGTTCCGTTTTGTCTTTTTTGCAGGATACCCCGAAAAGCACAAGGCTTGCGGTAAAAAGAAAAACAAGAAATTTTGTCTTTTTCATTTGTTAGTGTTTTTGAATTTTAAACTAAATCCGAATATTTTTTGGCATAAAACTTAATACGTAGAAAGATGATTAAAGTTTTGGTAAACCGTGAATTTTTCATGGAAAATATTATTTTTAAAAGGTTTGTTATGTAAGTGTAATTCGTGTATTTTTGCGTCAAAATATTTTGAACATGAGTTATTTACAATTTGATAAAAAACAACTGATAAATCTTGAATATTCCTTGAGCAAGGAAATCTTGCGTTCCAACCGTGCCGGATCATATGCTTCTTTTACCATCATCGGATGCAACACCCGTAAGTATCATGGTCTGTTGGTATGTCCCATAGATGCTTTCGGAGGCGAGCAGCATGTGTTGTTATCCAGCCTGGACACTACAGTTATTCAGCGGGGGAAAGAATTCAACCTTGGGATTCATAAGTTTGAAGGAGATGTGTACGAGCCCAGGGGTCATAAGTATTTCCGTGATTTTTATGCCGAGACCATCCCCCAGCTTTATCGCAGGGTGGGCGGGGTTGTCTTGCTCGAAGAAAAGTTACTGGTTGAAAGAAAAGAACAACTTTTGGTTAAATTCACTTTACTGGAAGCACATTCGGATACCTGGTTGCGCTTTAAGCCTTTTTTGGCCTTCCGGAACAAACATGCCCTGACCCATGCCAATATGTATGCCAATACCAAAGTACAGTTTATTGAAAACGGGGTGCGCATAAGGATGTATGAAGGCTTTCCGTATTTGCATATGCAGCTTAACAAACCCGCAGATTTCATACCGGTACCTCATTGGTTCTACAATATTGAATATATGCGTGAGCAGGAGCGGGGTTATGATTACAAGGAAGACCTTTTTGTCCCCGGTTATTTTGAGATACCCATACGAAAAGGAGAAAGCGTGATCTTTTCTGCTTCGACAGAAGCCGAAGCCACAGCCAGTCTGAAAAGGACCTTTACCTATGAGTTGAAAAAACGTACTCCCCGCAATTCTTTCCGGCATTGTCTGATCAATTCTGCACAACAATTCATCAAACATTATAAGGGGAAAACAGAGATTATCGCAGGTTTTCCATGGTTTGACAGTTGGGGACGGGATACATTTATCTCTCTGCCCGGACTTACATTGACCCTGGGGAACATAAAGGATTTTAAAGCGGTAATGAAAACGGAAATTTCAAAAATGAGCGATGAGGGGCTTTTCCCAAATATGGGGAAAGACGGTAATTATGCTTTCAATTCGGTGGATGCCCCTTTGTGGTTTTTCTGGGATGTTCAGCAATACATTCACTTTACAGGAGACAAAGAAGGAGCGTGGAAACTGTATGGTAAGGTGATGAAAAGGATTCTCGAAACCTATAGGCGTGGTACGGATTATAATATTGGCATGCATGAAAATGCCCTGATCTGGGCCGGAGAACCCGGGAAAGCCCTGACATGGATGGATGCTGTTGTTGAAGGGGTTCCCGTTACGCCGCGGACGGGCTTTCCGGTGGAAATCAATGCACTGTGGTACAATGCCGTTTCTTTTTGTCTTTCCCTGGCAGAAGAATTCGGAGATTATGATTTTACAGAGAAATGGAAAAATCTTCCCGGGAAAATAAAAGATTCATTTATGGATATGTTCTGGGATGAGGAGCGGAAATACCTGGCTGATTTTGTGTCGGAAAAGGGACCAAACTGGCAGGTCAGGCCCAACCAGGTGATTGCAACATCTTTGCCGTACAGCCCTCTGGATGATGGGGAAAAGCAAAGGGTACTGCGGAAGGTGGAAAAGCAATTGCTCACGCCCCGGGGCTTGCGGACCCTTTCACCGGAAGATCCGGAGTACAAAGGCCGCTACCATGGCGACCAGGCTAAAAGAGACCGGGCTTATCACCAGGGTACTGTGTGGCCCTGGCTGCTGGGACCTTATTGTGAAGGAGTGCTGAAACTCTACAAAAGAAGCGCTGTTTCAAAGATTCGTAAACTTATCTGGGGCTTTGAAAAGGAAATGATGCAACACGGCATCGGTAGTATTTCGGAGATCTATGACGGGGATCCTCCGCATGAAGGAAAAGGAGCTATTTCCCAGGCCTGGAGTGTCTCGGAGGTGCTGAGAGTGCTTGATTTGCTGGATAAAACAGAGACGGAATAAGACATTGTCTAAAATAATATCGAAATTATGAAAGTCCTGATGTTTGGCTGGGAATTCCCTCCGCATATTTCCGGTGGTCTGGGTACTGCCAGTTATGGTTTGACAAAAGGGTTATTTGCCGTCGGTGGGGTGGATATCCTGTTTGTTGTGCCGAAGGCCTATGGTGATGAAGATCACTCGAAAGTGAAGGTGCTGGGAGCCTCTGAGGTGAATGTCAGGAAACATTTTTTTCGTTTTGATGAATTAAGAAAGCAGATGTCTTACCTGGAGGTGCACTCTGAGATTGTCCCTTATACTGCTCCGGATGAATTCTGGCAGTTGAAAAAAAAAGAAGTAAGTTCCCAGAGGTGGTTTGTTCAGACCGACGAGGAAGGACGACTGCCCTTTTCCGGAAAATACGGCAGCGATCTGCTGGATGAAATTGCCCGCTATGCGTTGGTGGCTTCGGCGATAGCTGCCGAGTATGATTTTGATGTAATCCATGCTCATGATTGGTTGGCTTATCCTGCCGGGATGGCAGCCAAGGAAGTTTCAGGAAAGCCTCTGGTCATTCATGTGCATGCCACCGATTTTGACCGTAGCCGTGGGAATGTGAATCCCCGGGTTTACGAGATAGAAAAAAGAGGAATGGATGCTGCGGATAAAATCATTGCCGTGAGCAACCTGACAAGAAATACTATTATTGAAAAATATCATATCCCGCCGGAGAAAGTAGCTACCGTCTATAATGCCGTAGAACCGTTGCAACTGGACAAGGGAAAATTCAGTAAACGAAGTATCCCGGATAAAATTGTGACTTTCCTGGGCCGGATCACCATGCAAAAAGGACCGGAATATTTTGTAGAGGCGGCCGTACGCGTTTTGCAGAAAATGAACAGGGTGCGTTTTGTGATGGCCGGCAGTGGAGATATGATGTATAAAATGGTATCGCTGGTGGCTTCCGAAAAAATTGCCGACCACTTTCATTTTACCGGTTTCTTAAAAGGGGATGATGTATATAATATGTTGCTGATGAGTGATGTGTATGTTATGCCTTCCGTTTCGGAACCTTTTGGCATATCCCCCCTGGAAGCACTTCAGTCAGATGTGCCGGTGATCATCTCCCACCAGTCCGGTGTGGCCGAAATACTTACGCATGCCCTGAAAGTTAATTATTGGGACATCGATGCGATGGCCGATGCTATTTACGGCGTGTTGAATTATCCCGCATTGACCACTATGTTCCGTAAATACGGAAAAGAAGAGGTGAATCAATTGAAATGGGAAAATTCGGCACGGAAAGTCAAAGAAATATATGAATCTCTGACACAGGTTTAATACTACAGGAATATGAGAAAATTATGTTTGTATTTTCAGGTTCATCAACCTTTCAGGTTGCGCAGATACCGTTTTTTTGATATTGGCAACGATCATTATTATTATGATGATTATCTGAATGAAAGCGTAATGAAGAAAGTGGCGGAACGTTCTTATTTGCCTTCCAATCATCTAATGATGGAATTACTTAATAAACACAAGGATTTTAAAGTCGCTTTTTCCATTTCGGGAATGGCCCTTGAGCAGTTTGAGTTGTATGCTCCCGAAGTCCTGGAGTCTTTTCGTACACTGGCGGCTCATCCGAATGTGGAATTACTGGACGAGACCTATAACCATTCTTTGGCTTCGCTGGCAAACAAAGAGGAATTTATCCGGCAGGTAAAAGAGCACCGGGCTGCTATGAAAAAATATTTCGGGGTGACACCCCGTGTTTTCAGAAATACCGAATTGATCTATTCGGATGAGATAGGTGCTGCGGTGGCAGAGATGGGTTATGAAGGTATGCTTACCGAAGGAGCTAAACATGTACTGGGATGGAAAAGTCCCAATTATCTTTATTGTAATGCCATAAATCCCCGGCTGAAGGTGTTGTTGAAAAATTTCACGCTTAGTGATGATATTGCTTTTCGTTTTTCTGACCGAAACTGGGCTGAGTGGCCCCTTACTGCAGAAAAATTTGCAGGATGGCTGCGGGAGGTTCCGGCCCGGGAGGAAGTTATTGGACTCTTCATGGATTATGAAACATTCGGAGAACATCAATGGGAAGAAACAGGCATTTTTGAATTCCTGCAGGCACTTCCTGAAAAAGTTCTGGGAACAACGGATTTTGTTTTTTCCACACCCATTGAGGCCATTGAGGAATTGCAACCTGTTTCTGATATCTCCGTACCACATCCGATTTCCTGGGCGGACGAAGAACGGGATCTGACTGCCTGGCTGGGCAATGAGCTGCAGGATGAGGCTTTCGGGAAACTCTATGCCTTGCATGAAGCAATACGGAAGATTAAAGATCCGGGGGTTCTGAAGGATTGGTGTTATCTCCAGGCGAGCGACCATTTTTACTATATGTGTACAAAATTCTTCTCAGATGGGGCAGTACATTCATATTTCAATCCGTATGACTCACCGTATGATGCTTTTATAAATTTTATGAATGTGCTGAGTGACTTTGAAATCAGGGTGCATACTGCTGTGCCGGCCCGGGAAAAGTCCCCCGAGCTCGCCAGACTGACGAAATTGCTGAAGGAAAGGGAGAATGAAGTGAAAAAATATCAGGATGAGTTGAAAAAATATAAAGGAGGAGACAAACTTACAATACAAAAAACCGCCTCTGAGAGGAAGACGGCCTCTGTCTCTCCACGAAAAAAAACCACTGTGAAAAAGAAAACCACAGTAAAAAAATCCTCTGCCGGAAGTCGTAAAAAAACTTCTTCTTCCGGAAAATAAAGTGCAATTATTTGGGATCGAAATGTTACCGGCTACAACCGGAAGAGGAGGATTGTTTACAAACATAAAACGATAATATAAAACTATGAAGCCGAATTCATTATTTGAAGTAAGTTGGGAAGTATGCAATAAAGTTGGAGGGATCCATACGGTTATTACCACGAAAGTGCCTTCGATGGTTAAAGATTTTGGGGAGCAATATTTTCTCATCGGACCTGATATCATTAAGGATAACGGAGACCGCGGAGAATTTATCGAAGACGATACATTATATCAGGCCTGGAAAGAGCAGGCTACGGCAGAAGGACTGAACATTCGTCTGGGACGCTGGAACATACCCGGCACACCGGTGGTTTTTTTACTTGATTTCTATTCTTTCATAATGCAAAAGGATGAGATATTTAAAAAATTATGGGAAGATTTCAAGTTGGACTCTCTCTCCGGGCAGTGGGATTATATTGAGCCGGCATTGTTTGGGTATGCAGCCGGCAGAGTGATCGAAAGCTTTACTAATTTCAATCTGGGTTTTCAGGAGAATGTCCTCGCTCAGTTTCATGAGTGGATGACCGGAGCCGGAGTACTGTACCTGAAAAACTCAGCTCCTCACATAGGCACGGCTTTTACGACCCATGCTACGGCATTGGGACGGGCTATAGCTGGCAACAACAGGAAGCTATATAATAACCTGGAGAACTATAACCCTTATCAGGTTGCTCGTGAATTTGGAATTGTTTCCAAACATTCTCTCGAATCTCTTTCCGGTCAGGAAGCAGATGTCTTTACCACCGTTAGCTCTATTACAGCACGGGAGTGTGAATATTTTTTAGGGAAAAAGGTGGATCTGGTTACACCCAATGGTTTTGATAATGCCATTGTTCCGGACCACGGGCATTTCGACGCACAACGGAAAAATGCCCGGCAAGCGTTGTTGACAACGGCCGGCAAATTACATCACAGGGACTATGCGGAAGACACTTTTCTGGTGGCTATAAGTGGAAGGTATGAATTTAAGAATAAAGGGATAGATGTTTTTATTAAGTCCTTGTCCCGATTGCGGCAGCAGAAAGGGAATCGTGAGATGATCGCTTTTATTCTGATACCAGCAGATCATGCCGGTCCCCGTCAGGATCTGCTGGACGCATTAAGGAATAACAAAGAATTAGATTCGCCCGATAAGATTCTTACTCACGAACTTCGTAATAAAGATCATGATGCGATCATGCAATTATTGCGTCAAAAGGAACTTGACCGTGAGAAGAATGATTCCATGCATGTGGTTTTTGTCCCTTCCTACCTGAACGGGGATGACGGGATTTTTAACATACCTTATTATAATCTTTTGATAGGCTTTGATCTTACGGCTTTCCCGTCTTATTACGAACCCTGGGGCTATACTCCGCTGGAGAGTCTGGCTTTTCATGTTCCGACAGTGACAACAACCCTGGCAGGTTTCGGAGCCTGGGTAAAAGAACACTTTGAAATAAAGCACCACGGAATCAATATTATTGAGAGGAATGATGATAATCATGACGAAGTCGTTAACGCCCTGGCGGAAGCCATGGCTTTTTACCGGGGAATGAAGAAAGAAGAAATGGAAGAAACCCGTGAAGAAGCAAGGCGGATATCCCAGATCGCCTTGTGGGAAAATCTGGTTTCTTATTACCAGGATGCCTATAACATTGTGATAGAGAAAGTGGGTGAGCGTTTCAAGTCGCTTGAACTTGTTTCTCAGACCACCCAGGCCCCTTTGATTATGCCCAGAACCTTGCTTACCGTACCACAGTGGAAACCTTTCTTTATTGAATCCCGGTTGCCGGAGAGGTTGACCGTTCTGGAAGAGCTTGCTGAAAATCTTTGGTGGTCATGGAATGAAGAAGCGAGGAATATATGGCAGTTTATGAACCCTGTGAAATGGGTAGAATGCGATTACAATCCGTTGTTGCTCCTGGGAACGCTGGATTATAAAAAGCTTTTGATATTGTCACGGAACAAGGTGTTTTTAAGTCGTCTGGACAAAGTTGTGAGAAAGTTCAGAAATTATATGAAACAAAAACCTGATGCTTCTATGCCGCATGTTGCTTATTTCAGCATGGAGTTCGGATTGCACAATACCCTGAAAACATACTCTGGAGGGCTTGGCGTACTGGCTGGAGATTATCTGAAAGAAGCCAGTGATGAAAACAAACCCATGACGGGTATCGGTCTATTATATCGGTTCGGGTATTTTAAACAGGTGTTGAGCATTAACGGAGAACAGATGGAGTCCTATGAGGCTGAGCAGTTCTCCAAGCTTCCGGTAACCCCGGTGAAAGATGAGGAGGGCAACTGGAAAACGGTGGAGGTGGGTTTCCCGGGGCGTACGGTGAAAGCCAGAATATGGGAAGCAAAAGTAGGCCGTGTTTCCCTTTATCTGTTGGATACCGACATGGAAGAAAATCAGGAACGCGACCGTTCCATCACCCATCATTTGTATGGTGGCGACAGGGAAAACAGGTTGAAACAGGAACTTCTGCTGGGAGTGGGAGGCATAAGGGCTCTGAAAATTTTAGGCATCAGGCCGGATCTGTATCACAGCAATGAAGGTCATTCTGCTTTTATCGGTTTGGAAAGAATCAACCACCTTATCCACGATTATCATCTCTCATTTGCCGAAGCACGTGAAGTAGTGCGTGCTTCCACACTGTTTACCACACATACCCCCGTACCTGCAGGACATGATCAGTTCGAAGAGAGCTTGTTGAGGACTTATCTTTCGCATTATCCCGACCGCCTGAAGATATCATGGGACGAAATGATGAACCTGGGAAGAAAACAGCCGGGAAACCTCAATGAAAAGTTTAATATGAGCTTTCTGGCGGCCAATCTTTCCGGTGAGATGAATGGCGTGAGTAAGCTGCACGGCGAGGTGAGCAAGGATATCTTTAAGGATCTCTGGCCCGGTTTTCTTAAAGAAGAGTTACAAATCGGTTATGTCACCAATGGGGTTCATTTTAAAACCTGGGCTTCAGGTTACTGGGTGAATTTTCTGATGGAGAAAACAGGAAGCAACGAGGTGTTAACTCCCTCTTCTGATATGTGGAAAAGAATAGAGGATATTGATGAAGCAGAGATATGGGAGGTAAAGCAGCACCTGAAAGGGGATATGATCCGTTTTATTCGCGAGAGGTTCACGCGCAACGGTACCCGGAGACATGAATCTCCTAAAAAGCTGATCGAGATCAATCAGAAGCTTAACGAAAAGGCTTTAACTATTGGCTTTGCCAGACGGTTTGCGTCCTACAAAAGGGGTACGTTGCTTTTCAGGGATATAGAAAGATTGAAAAAAATTGTGAATGACAGTGAACGACCGGTACAGTTTGTTTTTGCCGGGAAAGCCCATCCTCAGGATACGGAAGGGAAAAATCTGATCAAGGAGATATTCAGGATTTCTCATCTCCCGGAATTTAAGGGAAGAGTACTTTTTCTGGAAGATTATGACATGGAACTGGCAACAAAACTGGTGCAGGGTGTGGATATTTGGATGAATACTCCCACGCGTCCCCTGGAAGCTTCCGGAACCAGCGGAGAGAAAGCCGTTATGAATGGGACCTTACACTTCAGCATACTGGACGGCTGGTGGGTGGAAGGATATGTGAAAGGGGCCGGCTGGGCCCTGCCTCAGGAAAAAACGTATGAAAATCAGGACTTTCAGGACGAGCTGGATGCCGAAATGATCTACAATCTGCTGGAGACAGAGATCATACCACTCTATTATACGCGCAATGCCAAAGGTATTTCTTCCAAATGGGTGAAAGCCATCAAGAAAAACCTGCTGGAGATAGCTCCGGGCTTTACAATGCAACGGATGATCAGGGATTACTATGACAGGTATTACCTGAAAATGTTTGAAAGAAGCAAAAAACTGCAGGAGAAAAGGTTTGAGAATGCCCGGCTGATTGCTCTCTGGAAGTATGAGGTGTTCAGTAACATAGAAAAAATAGATGTTGTATCCGTTGAGTTTTCCGGTGATAGTAAACAGGAATACCGGGTAGGGGAAGAATATACCGGGACCGTAGTATTGGATCTGAAGGAGATCCTGCCGCGGTGGATCAATCTGGAGCTGGTGATCACCGATCTGGACAAAAACGGGAACCTGGTTCTTACGTTTAAACAGGCCTTCGATTTTGTCAAACAGGAGGGCTCCAAAGCTTATTATTCCATCAGGATAACCCCTTCTGTACCGGGGTATTTTTACTATAACCTGCGAATCGTGCCGAAACATGAGCTGTTACCTCATCCACAGGATTTTAATCTGGTGCGCTGGATATAATAACAAAAGGAAGCTTAGCTCAGTTTGTGCAACAGAGACTTCGAAACGATCTTCTATTTATTTTGGAATGTGGGATTAATGTACCGGTTTGGGTAAGATTCTCCTGAAAACCAGGCCGGTACGGGCCGGCAGGTATAGTTTGATAAAAAAGGGGTCGGAAGAGTGCCATTTACCATACTTTACAGCCGGATACAGCAGGGTTTCGTCAATCCTGCCGTGACCTCCGTATGCCGGAGCATCAGTGTTGAGAACAATGCGGTAATGGCCGCTTCCTACAGGGATTCCGTAATCGGTGAAGGAACGTACAGGATTGAAATTAAAGACGAACAGCAGGTCTTTCCGTGAGAAGGCCACAACCTGGTCGGCTTCGTGGGCCAAGATAAAGAAAGGGGAGAGCACGGCATAGATATGTTCTTTTCTCAGGAGCATAATCATATTCCTGTCAAAGTCCCCCAGCTCGCAGTAATGAAGGTGTTCATCGTACACCAGATGCCATTGACGGCGGGCATATTTGTAAGACCAGTTATTCCCTTCACGGGGGAAATCAATCCATTCAGGGTGACCGAACTCATTGCCCATGAAGTTCAGGTACCCTCCACCGGCAGTGGCTGCCGTAATCAAACGGATCATTTTGTGCAGGGCTATTCCCCGGTCGACGACAATATGCCGGTCTTCTTTGGACATATGGAAATACATCTCTTTATCCATCAGACGGAAAGCGATGGTTTTATCTCCTACCAGCGCCTGGTCATGTGATTCGGCATATCCGATGGTTTTTTCATCTTCCCGGTGATTGCTCAGTTCATGATACATCTCATTTACGTTCCATTGTTCATCCGGATATTCCTTGATCAACTTAATCCAATAATCCGGAACGCCCATAGCCAGCCGGTAATCAAACCCTAAACCGCCTTGTTTGTTGGAAACAGCGAGCCCCGGCATGCCGCTCATCTCTTCAGCAACGGTAAGGGCTTGCGGGTTGATATGGTGTATCAACTCATTGGCCAGCGTAAGATAAATAATGGCATCCTCATCCTGTTCCCCGTTGTAATAATTGTCATAAGAGGTAAAATCCCTGCCTAGGCCATGATCCAGATACAGCATGGAGGTGACGCCGTCGAAACGGAATCCGTCGAATTGATATTCTTCCAGCCAATACCGGCAGTTGGAGAGCAGGAAGTGTAACACTTCGTGTTTCCCGTAATTGAAACAGAGGGAATTCCAGGCAGGATGTTCGCCCCGGGGTCCCGGGTGGAAGTACTGCTCGCGGGTCCCGTCAAAGAGTGCCAGCCCTTCCACCTCATTCCGGACAGCATGAGAGTGAACAATGTCCATGATTACCCGTATGCCGTTTGCGTGTGCCGTATCAATCAGTGATTTGAGTTCGTCCGGCGTACCGAAACGGGAAGATGCCGCAAAAAAACTGGATACATGATATCCGAAAGAGCCATAATACGGATGTTCCTGAATGGCCATGAGCTGGATGGTATTGTATCCGGCTTTGATAATATACGGAAGGAGGTGGTCCCTGAACTCGCTATAGGAAGCCACCTTCTCCTCTTCACTGCTCATGCCGATATGTGCTTCATAGATAAAAGGAGCTTTCTCGGAAGGCCTGAAGTTTTTTACTTTGAACAGGTAGGGATCGGAAGGATCCCAGACCTGGGCATTGAAAAGCTTGGTGTTTTCATCTTGCACCACCCTTGTAGCATAAGAGGGGATTCGTTCTCCCTGACCCCCTTCCCAGTGAACGGAGAGGTGATACAGATCTCCATGACGAAGCTTATCCAAAGGAATACGAAGCTCCCATACCCCGTTTTTTTGGGCACGTAGAGAAAATTGGGCGGACTCTTGCCAGCCGGATGATTCGCACAGAAAAAAAATTCCGGAAGCGTTGGGTCCCCATTCCCTGAAAACCCAGTATTTTTTTTTCTTATGAAGGCCAAAATAATGATGTCCTTGTGCAAAGTCAACCAGACTTTTCGGACCGGTCAATTCCTCTCTGACCAAATGGTATTTCTTTTGACGGCCCACAATAACCTCAGCGTAAGGTAGTAACCAGGGATCCTTTTTTACGTATTCGGGTAGGTTCATAAGGCAGACTTATCAGAAGTTATACGAAGTTAACAAAAAAAATGAGCTATCCGGTTTCATCCTGAGAAAACGCTTTTACAGGAAAGCCGGCATAACATACACATCTTTTTTTAACTTTGCAGCTAAAACGGAAACGCCGGTATGAACGTACACTATTCTCTTGAACAGTTAAAAATAAAAAAACCGGTGGTTAGTCTCGGAGTCTTTGACGGGGTACACCTGGGACACCGGTATCTCTTCGACAGGATGAAGAAAATAGCTGCCGGCAGTGGGGGAGAGACAGTGATCCTGACGTTCTGGCCTCATCCCCGGCTTGTGCTGAATCATCAGACGGAAAAACTGAAATACCTTTCTACCCTGAAAGGAAAACAGGAACTATTGGAAGCCTGCGGTATTGATCATATGATTATTCTTCCTTTTTCCGAGGATATCCGGAACATGTCTGCCTGTGATTTTGTAGAAAAAATCCTGGTAGGGTCCCTGCATGTTCACACGCTGGTCATGGGATTTAATCATGTTTTCGGGAAAAACAGGGAAGGAGACTTTGAGAAGATCAGGGAATGTGCAGGAGAGCTGGATTTTAAAGTGGTGAAGGTGGAAGCGATGAAGGTAGAGGGCCAGGAGGTGAGTTCTTCATTGATACGGGAAGTACTGTGGTCAGGGGAGGTGCGTCATGCCGAAAAGTTACTCGGATATCCTTATTTTATCTTCGGACGGATTGTAGGAGGCAAACGAATCGGCCGCAGCCTGGGCTTTCCTACGGCCAATATACGTCCTGATGACGAGCACAAACTGATTCCGGGCGACGGGGTCTATGCGGTACAGGTATTTCTTTCGGGACGTCCCTATGGCGGGATGCTGAATATAGGAATACGTCCTACAGTCAATCATGGTGTGCCGGATAAAACCATCGAAGTGCATATTTTTGATTTTCACGGAGATCTTTATGGCCAGAATGTTACCGTAACCTTCGTGGACCGTATTCGGGACGAACGAAAATTTGAAGGAGTGGAAGAACTGGCAAGGCAACTGGAACAGGATAAACAGATTGCTATGAAGTTGCTGCGGGATAAAAAATAATATTACTTTTGCACAACAAAATTAAACAAATAACCAAATGAACATTACGGATTCTATTGTATCAACGTTACCTTACAAGATAAAAGATATTTCCCTGGCCTCTTTTGGCCGGAAAGAGATTGAACTGGCAGAAAAGGAAATGCCCGGTCTGATGGCTGTACGTGAAAAATATGCCGTCGAAAAACCTCTGAAAGGGGCCCATATTACAGGATCCCTTCACATGACCATTCAAACGGCTGTGCTAATAGATACTCTGGTGGAACTGGGTGCGGATGTACGATGGGCCAGTTGTAACATTTTCTCCACGCAGGATCATGCTGCAGCAGCTGTCGCTGAAAAAGGTATCCCGGTCTTTGCCTGGAAAGGAGAATCTCTGGAGGAATACTGGTGG
This sequence comes from Bacteroidales bacterium, assembly GCA_021157415.1. GTDB lineage: Bacteria > Bacteroidota > Bacteroidia > Bacteroidales > VadinHA17 > DRPN01. The sequence continues at coordinate 21,681 of JAGGWN010000119.1, forward strand.
AGTACTACGCAGGCACTTTCTTTCCCGGACGGTAAAGGGCCTAACCTGGTGGTGGACGATGGCGGAGATGCTACCCTGATCATCCATAAAGGCTATAAGATCGAAGAAAATCCTGACCTGCTGAACGAAAAACCGTCCAACAGAGAAGAACAGATCATCCTGAATACCTTACGGAGAATCTATGAAGAAGATCCGACCAAATGGCACCGCCTGGTGTCCGAATGGAAAGGCGTTTCCGAAGAGACTACTACCGGAGTACACCGGCTGTATCAGATGCGGGAAAAGAATGAACTGCTGGTGCCGGCCATTAACGTGAATGATTCTGTGACCAAATCTAAGTTTGATAATCTGTACGGTTGCCGTGAGTCATTGGCCGACGGGATCAAACGTGCCACCGATATCATGCTTGCCGGCAAGGTGGTGGTCGTATGCGGGTATGGTGATGTGGGGAAAGGATCGGCTCATTCGATGCGGAATTTCGGAGCCCGTGTGATCGTTACCGAAATTGACCCTATCTGTGCCTTGCAGGCTGCCATGGAAGGGTTTGAGGTGAAGACTGTCGAAGAAGCCCTGGAAATCGGAAATATCTATGTGACAGCTACCGGAAACAGGGATGTGATCACCATCGACCATATGGCCCGAATGAAAGACCAGGCTATTGTCTGTAATATCGGTCATTTTGACAATGAGATACAGGTGGATGAACTGGAGAATTTCCCGGGTATAAAAAAAGTCAATATAAAACCTCAGGTAGATCAATATATCTTTCCGGACGGACACTCCATCATCCTGTTGGCCGAAGGACGCCTGGTAAACCTGGGTTGTGCCACCGGTCATCCTTCCTTTGTGATGAGTAACTCTTTCTCTAACCAGACACTGGCACAGATCGAACTATGGAAAAGAGATTATAAAGTCGGTGTTTACCGCCTGCCCAAACACCTGGATGAAGAAGTGGCAAGACTGCACCTGCCTCAATTGGGGGTTCATCTTACCAAAATGACGAAAGAACAGGCCGATTATATCGGGGTACCACAGGAAGGTCCGTATAAGCCGGAACATTACCGGTATTAAAATAATCCTACGCTACCAACCTTCGCTGAAGTTACGGTATCAAGGAAAGCTTCGATAGTCAAGGTCCTGCCTTCGCTGAAGCTACGGAGGACAGCAGGATCATAAAACTGATAAAGCAGAAAATAAATATTTAAATAAATATTTATATATTTATTTAAATATTTATATTTTTAACCTTGGAACCAGTTTAGTTATACACATGTACAAATCTTCCGTCGAAGGAAGTTTTGTACTGTTTCAGGGGATAACGGGCCGGACCTTTATCGGTAGGGTAACCGTAACCGGGCAGAACATATTCGGAATGGCATTTAGGACATTCGGCAGTTACATCTCCCGTATTATCAATCACTACCGCCTGATCTTTGGCTTCTTCGAAGGTACAGGTGCGGTCAAAGGCATAAAACTCACTCTCGGAAGCCCGGTATATCAGTATGCCGTGGTTATTGTATCCGGCTGACTGACTGCCTTCATAACTGCTGGTTATGACCACGGTATTTCCTATGGCTTTCAAATCGTTGAACATCGGATCGTTAAGATCGAGAGTGAAATTAACGAACACATCCGGAATGATATTGTTATTATTGTGTTTACAGCCTGAAAGGAAAATAAAAGGAATAACGGTTAAGAAAAAAATAATTACCTTTGAATGAAAGATGCGAACTGTGTCTTGCATAAGAAGAACTCTTTATTTTAGAATGCAAAACTAATGAAATTTCGTGTAAATAAATGGATATTGTTGGGATTGCTGATCCTGATCCCGCTGGCTGCACCGGCCCAGAAAACAAAACGTAGTTTATTTGGTAAAAAGAATACAGTAGCCACTGCCGGACCTGTCACCATGAAGGGGAAAAAACAAAAACAGGGTGAAAAAGTTAAAGAGAGACAGAAAAAGGCATATGAAAAAGCCCGCAAAAAGGAAATAAAACGTCGTTTTAAGATGCAGACCAAAGAGACTCAGGCCCGCATGAAGCAGACAAAAAAAGAAGCAAACCAGTTTAATAAAAGGAATAAGGATCCTTTTTTTTCAAAGTTCTTTTCGGGAACAGGGAAAAAGAAAAAACACAAGAAACCTAAAAAAAAATAAGTTATGAATGATAAATGGGGTACCTTAATATATCTTATCATCCTTGCCGTCATCGGTGTGGCCGGGGTATTAAAGAAGAAAAGGCAACAGCAGGGTGAAAAAGTATCTTCCGGGAAAAACGAAACTGCATCTGTTTTTGAGAAACTTATTACGGGAGCCGGCATTGCGGAGGTGCTAACGGAGGATGAGGAAAAACCGGACATGATGTCCCATCAGGTCCTGGAAAGAGAACAGGTTTTGACAAAAGAGCAAAAGGGGGTCAAAAGGGAAATGACGTACGGATCTGAATCGGACAAAGAAAAAATGCCTGTCAATGAGGAAGAAAATTATCAATGGAATACGGAAGGGTATTTTTTATCCCCGAAGCATGAGGAGGTTTCAGCTTTTGGCGGAGCAGAAAGAAAAAAAGATAAGGCTTCTGCCATGCAGGGATATACCGGTAGTAATTATGAACAAGAGGAAAAGACCTTTTATCTGGATAAGATCATGGAAGATTTTGATCCTGTAAAAGCGATAATATATTCTGAGATATTGGATCGTAAATATTTCTGATACAAATTTTTAATAATCAAAAAAAAGTTTTTACCTTTGTCACGCAGGAAATAATTTTATGGATTTGACACATAAAGAGTTCCAGGAAACCGGAATTCTTTTTGTTTTTATTCGTAAAACGCATATTTCAAAAGCAGGCTGTACTGCTTTCAAGCGGGAAAGTGAAATGAAATATGCAAGTTGAACGAAGCCCGATAGCAAGGTATCGGGGTAAATGAGTAGAAAACTACGCTGCTTGCAGCGATTAAAAGATTAAAAAATAATTTCTTTGAGGCTATCCCGACAGCTTGCTGCGAGGTAGCTTAATTTGTTGGTACGAAAAAAAAAGTAAGCATATGGCAGAAGTTTCATATATAACGGAGGAGGGATTGCGAAAGCTTCGGGAAGAGTTGGAACACCTGAAGAAGGTGGAACGTCCGGCCATTTCCCGGCAGATAGCCGAAGCCCGGGACAAAGGGGATTTATCAGAGAATGCAGAGTATGCTGCAGCCAAGGAAGCTCAGGGGATGCTGGAGTTGAAAATATCCAAGCTTGAGGAAACAATCATTAATTCCAGGGTAATCGATGAGTCGAAAATCGATACCTCGAGTGTGCAAATTATGAACAGGATCAAGATAAAAAACCTGGCCAGTGGCCAGTTAATGGAGTATATGCTTGTTTCGGAAAGTGAAGCGGACCTGAAAACCGGAAAACTGTCTGTGAAGACCCCTATTGCCAAAGCCCTGATCGGGAAAAAAGTGGGGGACCAGGTGGAGGTCACCGTTCCTTCGGGAAGGATATCTTTGGAAATCGTTGAAATATCCTTATAAAACACAAGGCTATGAGCTCTATATTCACTAAAATCGTTCAGGGGGAGATTCCTTCCTACAAAATTGCTGAGGATGATCGCTACTATGCTTTTCTGGATATTCATCCGCTGGCTGAAGGGCATACCCTGGTGATTCCTAAACAGGAAATTGATTATTTGTTCGATCTGGATGATGACCTGCTGGCAGGGATGATGGTCTTTTCCAAAAAAGTGGCCCGGGCCATTGAGAAAGTGGTTTCGTGCAAACGTATCGGGGTGGCTGTCCTGGGGCTCGAAGTTCCTCATGCACATATTCATCTGATCCCAATCAACTCGGAAGGCGACATTAGCTTCTCCCGCCCCAAACTCCAACTCACCGATGAACAATTCCGGGAAATAGCCCGGAAAATCAGGGAAATACTGTGACCATCAGTCGGTAATTCTATCTTTATTTTGCCGTATAAAATCTTTCCAGCTTTTGGCATGTTCTCCCTGTCTGAGGCGCTGATGCTGAAAATGGTGGCAGACGGCGGCGGCCAGAGCGTCGGTAGCATCCAGTTTGTCGGGCACTTTCCTGAAATGGAGAATATGCATGAGCATGGCAGAGACTTGTTCTTTCGAAGCATCCCCTTTGCCGGTGATAGCCATCTTGATTTTACGTGGCGCATATTCAAAAACAGGCAGTTCCCGGTGTAAGCCGGCAGCAATGGCTGCTCCCTGAGCTCTTCCCAGTTTCAACATAGACTGTACATTTTTGCCGTAAAAAGGGGCTTCGATGGCTAATTCATCAGGGTGGTAGGAATCGATGAGGGAAAGTATCCTGTCGAAAATTCTTTTGAGCTTAAGGAAATGAGCCGTGTCTTTGCGCAGATCAATCACTCCCAGAGCGACAACAGCCATCTGGTTGTCCTTGATTTCCAGGATGCCGTATCCGGTGAAGGTGGTGCCCGGATCCACTCCGAGAATGATTTTTTCCTTTACGGTCATAAACAGTTTTATAAAGCGCCGATCTCAGCCCATATCCCTTTCCATTCCGGAATGATCGTCAGGGATTTTTTCTGTCCCGGATTAGGATATACACCCGTTTCGATATATTCAATGGCATCATGCAGACGCGGCTCGTTTCGATCGGAAAAAGTATAGTGTAAACCATCGGGAGCAAAATCATCCGCCGTAAGGCCTTCAAAATAATCTCCCTGACCGGATGCGTTGACAAGCCTGAAGCTGACGGGTACGAATACATAATCAGCATATATCCACGAGTGCATACCTACGGGTTTTCCATACGTGTTATCCCCGATCAGAGAAACGTCCATGTAAGGACGAAGCCCGTTGATCACGGCTTCGCTGGCCGAGGCGCTCCCCCTGCTGGTGATAAAGATCGTGCGGTTGAGCGTGAGGGCATACGTTTCGTTGGTAAAGTTCAGTTCTACATCCTGATCCCTTCGCTTGTCATTATGTTTCAGAGAAATGAAATTTTTCCCGTTTTGGCTGGTTCCGGCGATCAGGCTCGCCAGTTTAACCGCCACATCCATGCTCCCCCCGCCGTTATAACGCAAATCTACGATCAGATCGTTAACGCCCACCGACTGAAAAAACCGGAATGCAGAGTCCAATTCGGCATTGGCGGTCTGCACAAAGGTCTGAAAGACCAGATGCCCGACAATCCTGTTTCCAACATGCAGGGTATCCTGCATCAATACAGCATTGATCTTGATGGTGTCTTTGGTGACTGTAAAAGAAGTGGTTGTATTGTCCGGTTTCTGAAAGGTTAGGGTCTTGGTGACCCCGGCCCGGTCATCGCCCATCAGGGGCTGGATGTTTTCAAAAGGAGTGATGGTATGCCCGTCTATGGCTGTGATCTTCCACCCACGCCTCACTCCGTCAGGATAAAGAGGAGAATCTTTGAAAACAAAAGTAATATAAATATACCCGTTTTCATCATAAGAATAACCGTACCCGAATCCAAGATATTCACCTGCCTGGAAATAACTCTCAAAAATCGATTTGTCTGCTATAAAGCTCCATTTATCCAAAGGCTTATATATTAATGTGTCCAGAAGTTCCTGAGGATTTGTGAAGTCCTTGGGTTCGACTTCAGGCATTTTATCGTACCACAGGTACCAGTCCTGCATAATTTTATAAAGTTCGTCCCGGGCTTTTTCCTCAACGGAAGGTTCGGGGGGCAATGGCTCTTCTTTTTTACAGGAGGAGATAAAAAAAGATCCTCCTGCAACCAGTATGAAAAGAAATAAACTGATTTTCCCGAAAAAATATTTCATTCGTTTCATGTATTTTTTGCGTTAACCATTTTCTTATTAAACGAATAGTTTTGAAAAATGATTCCCAATGTTATTAAAATCAAACCAGGCAGGGTCGTAACAAATATTTTTTCCCCTACAAGATAATGAATAAAAACAAGCGACAAAAAAGGGGCCATATAAACCAGATTGCTGATAGTAGCTGTTGTCCGGGACAGGCTCAGGGCTTTCAGCCAGAAAAAGAAGGTAAAACCCATTTCAAAGAGACCGGCATATATCCCGGCCAGAATGGCTTGTTTTTGGGGGAAAATTTCTTTTCCGCTGATAAGAACAAACAGCAGTATATAAACGAAAGAAAAAAGGAAATTGGTAAATAGTTTTATCTCTTCCCTGCGTGGATCTTTCATGTGAAAGATCCAGAAAAAAGCCCAGATTACAGAGCTGCCTGCTGCCAGGGATATGCCTGTGACGTCGGTGTGCCTGAAACCGGTTAGATCCCCTTGGGAGGAGATCAGTAATATTCCCAAGAAGCTGATAAATAAAGCAATGTAACTCTTCACCAGGATATGTTGTTTAAGAATAAAGCCGGAGAGAAACACCAGGACGATCGGCCAGATCATATTCAGTGGTTGCGCTACCTGCCCCGGCAGACGTGAGTAAGCTTCAAAAAGAATCAGGTAATATCCGAAAGGCATAAACAGCCCCAGCAGGGCCGATCTGAGATAATCTTTTCCGGATTGTGCTCTCAGGGTGGACCATTCTTTCCTGTACAGGATAATCCCCAGAAAAACGAAAAAGGATATCCCATTGGCCCACAACAGCAGGGAGGAGGGACGCGTGTAGCGGAGACCCAGCTTAAAGGCTGAGGCTATGGTAGCCCAGAAAAAGATAGCTGTGGAAGCATAGAGATAAGCTTTTTTCTGCCTTTTTCCCATTCGTGGAACTCCGTCAGGAGAAATTAAGGTATGGTCTTATAATGCGTATAGGGAACCAGTGCTTCCGGAATTTTAATCCCTTCCGGAGTTTGGTTGTTTTCCAGTAAAGCTGCGATAATCCTGGGCAGCGCCAGCGCGCTTCCGTTGAGGGTATGTGCCAGTAGTGTCTTCTTGCTTCCCGGTTCGCGGTAACGCAACCTGAGACGGTTGGCCTGGTATGACTCGAAATTGGAGACCGAACTTACCTCCAGCCATTTTTTCTGGGCCGCTGCATATACCTCAAAATCGTAAGTGAGTGCCGAGGTGAAGGAGAGATCTCCTCCGCATAGTTGCAGGATACGATAAGGCAGACCCAGTTTCATGACCAGTTGTTCCACATGACTGACCATTTCTTCCAGCGTATCATAGGACTTGTCAGGATGTTGTATCTGCACGATCTCCACTTTATCAAACTGGTGAACCCGGTTCAATCCTCTCACATCTTTTCCGTAAGAGCCTGCTTCGCGCCTGAAACAAGGGGTATAGGCCGTATTTTTTACAGGCAGTTCACCGGCATCCAGAATAACGTCGCGGTAAATATTTGTGACAGGCACCTCTGCTGTGGGGATCAGATAATAAGGATCGGTAGCCAGTTGGTACATCTGTCCTTCTTTATCAGGCAGTTGTCCTGTACCGTATGCCGAAGCTTCATTGACCATTAAAGGAGGAAGTACTTCCCGGTAGCCTTCTTTTTCAGCTTCATCCAGGAAAAAGCCGATCAGAGCGCGTACCAGCTTTGCCCCTTTTCCTGTAAAAACAGGAAATCCGGCGCCGGTAAGCTTGTTGCCCAGATCAAAATCAATAAGCCCGTACTTTGTCCCCAGATCCCAGTGAGGCAAAGCTTGATCGTTAAGTTCGGGGATGGCCCCTCCGTGCCTGACTTCTACATTGTCGGGGGCCCCTTTGCCGGGAGGCACAGAAGAATGAGGGAGGTTGGGTATAAGGACGAGTAACTCGTTTAGTTTATTTTCCAAACGGTGGAGTTCCTGATTCAGTTGTTTGAGGTCTTCTTTCAGCGCAGCAACCTCTTGCCTGGCATGGTTGGCTTCTTCAACCTTCTGTTGTTGGAGTAAGGCTCCAATCTCTTTGGATTTCAGATTCAGATCCGCTTGTCTGGCATCCGTTTCCGTTTGTATCCGTCTGCGTTCCGTGTCGGCTTCCAGCACCTGATGTATCAGGTCAGAGGCATCAAAATTTTTAATTCTCAATCTTTTTATGACCTCTTCCGGGTTTTCACGAATCTGTTTTAGGGTAAGCATGACAATGATTTTATTGGACGGTACAAAATAAAAAACTCCCGGAACATATACCATGATATCAGCAATGCCCCGGGAGAAAAAAAAAGAAAAAAACTACTTCTTTATATTTTCCACCGGAATGACGGAGACAAAGGACCGGTCATTTTTTCCTTTTCTGAATTCTACCACTCCGTCTATAAGAGCAAATAGTGTATGATCATTACCAATCCCCACGTTCAGTCCGGGATGATGACGTGTTCCTCTCTGTCTTACGATAATATTCCCGGCTTTGGCAAAGTGTCCTCCGTAGAGTTTAACACCTAACCGTTTGCTTTCTGATTCGCGGCCGTTTCTGGAACTACCGGCTCCTTTTTTATGTGCCATAGCAGTATGTTTTTAATTTTATTATTTTTTTTCTTTGCTGGTGTCGCTGTTCTTGTCAGGAGTAGTTTTTTTCTTTGTCTCCGTTTTAGCTGTTGCTTTTGGTTTTGCTGCGGTTTTGGCCTTGGTAGCTCCTGCTTTTTTGGTGACAGTGGCTTTTTTAGCGTTGGGTTGTGTTGTTTTGGCCTTTGTACGCTTCGCTTCTGTTTCTTTTTTGACAGCGGTGGTCTTTTTTGCTGCCGGTTTAGCGGCTGCTTTGGCTTTGGGTTCCGTTTTTTTTGCCGGAACAGCGGCTTTCTCTGCTTTTACACTCTTTTCTGCAGGGGTTTCTCCCTTATCAGCAGCTTTTTTTGCAGGAGCTTTGCCTTTTTCGATGTCATCAATATGAATTTCCGTGAAATACTGACGGTGACCGTTCATCACCTGATACCCTTTTCTGCGTTTTTTCTTGAAGACTTTTACCTTGTCTCCTTTCACATGGGTAAGCACCGTAGCCTTGATTGTATATCCTTCTACTGTCGGCGTTCCGACAAGGGCGGTACCTTTCTCTTCTACCAGCAATACTTTGTCCAGGACGATCTTACCACCTTCTTTTTCATTCAGGCGGTGAACAAAAATATTTTGATCTTTCTCAACCTTAAACTGTTGCCCTGCAACCTCAACAATTGCAAACATATTTTTTTGCTTTATTAAATGTAACTTATTTTGGGACTGCAAAAATATAAAAAATCGGTTAGATTCAAATATTTTCACATAAATATTTCAGGTTCATCCGACAGATAAGTGTTTTTTGAAAAAAAAAAGATTCCGTGCCACCCTGCCACAGCTGGTTTAGGTGGTTCTTCAGGTTTTTGCGATTCCAATGTGTCTTCTCCATATGGTGAAAGACATGGGAAATAAACCCAATGCAGCCTTCGGCTTATGCGTAATAGGATCATTAACAATAACTCTATTGCGCAATTGGAATAAACATGTTTGTTTTGTTCGTTTATTGGTAATTTCCAATGAAAAAATTTTATGTACATTTGTACTTCACGTAAAGGGGATACCCTTTTATATTTATGTAAGGTATGGCGAAGATTAAGTTAAACGTACTTGGGATTTCCTATAGTCAGACTCAGTCGGGAGCTTATGCTTTGGTGTTGACGGAGGAAAATGGAGAACGGCGAATTCCTATTATCATAGGGGCTTTTGAGGCACAGGCTATTGCGATTCAGTTGGAAGGTCTGCAACCGCCACGGCCGTTGACGCATGACCTCTTTCATAACTTTGCCAGAGCTTTTCACATAGACCTCCGGGAAGTGGAGATTTATAAACTGGAAGAGGGGGTGTTTTACAGCAAGTTGGTATGTACTGACGGAGAAAAGGAGATTATTGTGGATGCTCGAACATCTGATGCGATTGCCCTGGCTCTTCGATTCAAATGTCCAGTCTATACAACAGAAGAGATACTGGCACAGGCGGGTATTGTGCTGGATATTAAAGAGACCGGGGAAGAGGATATTGATCTTGGGGTCGAAGAAAATGTTTCCGAACCGTCCGGGGCCGATCAATTCAAGGAGATGACCATACGTGAGCTGAAAGATATGCTTGATCAGGCCGTGCGTTCGGAAAATTATGAAAAAGCCTCCATGATCCGGGACGAAATCAAACGCCGTGAACAACAAAATCAGTAACCGGATATTGACTTTGCCACTATCTTTCTGTGGTTTCCCGTATGTTATTTTTTACCTGAAAACTTCTGATAAATGAAGGCACTATTATTGCTTATTTCCCTGACGATTGTCTCTTTTTCTTTTCCTGCTGTGAGCCTGGCCCAGCAGAAAACAACCCCGGATACTGTGGTACTGCAGGACACCCAGCCAGCCACTTCTTCATCGGCTCAAAACGCCAAAGGGTTGCTTTCCGAATCATCACAGGTAGTCTCGACCGATATGGGAGGAGGTTTCACCGTTATCTCCTTTTTGAGGGGGATCCTGGGCATAACGGTGCTGATACTGATCACATGGCTTTTCAGTTCCAACAGAAAAGCTATTTCCTGGAAAGTGGTGCTTACCGGCTTAATTATCCAGATACTGCTGGCTGTCAGTATTCTTTATATTCCAATTGTCCGTCTGGCTTTTGAATATACGGGTAAGATTTTTGTCAAGATTCTGGACTTTACCAATGAAGGCAGTGCTTTTCTGTTCGGGAGTTTACTGGATACCTCGCGTTTCGGATCCATCTTTGCCTTTCAGATACTGCCCACTATTATCTTTTTTTCGGCTCTTACGTCCCTTTTGTTTTATTGGGGTATTATTCAGATTATTGTGTACGGACTGGCCTGGGTGATGACCAAAGCGCTGAAACTCTCCGGTGCCGAGAGTCTGTCGGTGGCCGGAAATATTTTTTTGGGGCAGACCGAGTCGCCGTTGATGATTAAGGAGTATATTCCATTCATGAACAAATCGGAGATATTGCTGGTGATGATAGGAGGCATGGCTACACTGGCCGGCGGAGTATTGGCTGCTTATATTGGCTTTCTGGGGGGAAGTGATCCGGCACAACGGCTTATTTTTGCCAAACATCTGCTGGCAGCTTCTGTCATGGCAGCGCCGGGCGCTGTTGTCGTATCCAAGATACTGGTGCCTCAAACCGAGGAGATCAGTTCCAACATCAACATTACCAAAGAGAAAGTCGGCAATAATGTTCTCGATGCCATATCAAACGGTACCATACAGGGACTAAAACTGGCGGCCAATGTAGCTGCTATGCTGCTGGTTTTTCTGGCTTTTATTGCATTTATCAATTATATTCTCATCAAACTGGGACAATGGACCGACCTGAATGCCGTGATAGATCATATAACCCAACATCGTTATCACGAATTGTCCCTCCAGTTTATTCTCGGATACTTGCTCGCTCCTTTTATGTGGTTGATCGGTGTGGCTAAACAGGATATTGCCCTGGTGGGGCAGTTGTTGGGTGAAAAAATCATTATGACCGAGTTTGTCGGTTATATCAGCCTGGCAAAAATGAAAGCGGATGCTGTCTTTCAGGATCCCAAATCGGTGATCATGGCTACGTATATGTTGTGCGGCTTTGCCAATTTTGCTTCCATCGGCATTCAGATCGGCGGGATAGGGTCCCTGGCTCCCAACAAACGATCTTTGCTGGCACGTTACGGAATGAAAGCCTTGCTGGGGGGAACCGTAGCTTCCCTTTTGTCTGCTACCATCATTGGTATGATTCTGGGATAACACACCGGTATTTACTTAAAAACCTGATGCTATGAAAGGAAAAAAAATATTGATTCTGGGAGCCGGTCTGGTGGGTAGAGCCATTGCCATAGACCTGGCTGCCGATCATGAGGTAACCTCTGTGGACATCAATGAAGAAGCCCTCATGGAACTTGAAAAAAAATATGGGATTCGTACACTCTCTGCCGATCTGTCGAAACCGGGAGTGGTTAAGAAAATCGTGAAGGATTACGATCTTGTTGTAGGTGCCGTTCCAGGATTTATGGGATACCGGATGGTGCAGCAGGTAATACGCTCAGGTAAAAATATGGTGGATATCTCTTTTTTTCCGCAGGATCCTTTCAGTCTGGATGAGGAAGCAAAGAAAAAGAATGTTTCGGTCGTGGTGGACGCTGGTGTAGCCCCCGGAATGAGCAATATTTTTCTGGGGTATTATGCCGCTTTTATGGAGGTGGAAAACTATACTTGTTATGTGGGGGGATTGCCGGTGGTCAGGGAATGGCCGTTTGAGTATAAGGCTGTCTTTTCTCCCATTGATGTGATTGAAGAGTACATCCGGCCTGCCAGATATGTGGAAAACGGAAAACCTGTCGTCAAACCGGCCTTGTCGGATACCGAACTCCTCGATTTTCAGGGGCTCGGCACCCTGGAAGCATGGAACTCAGACGGACTGCGTACGTTGCTGAAAACCATGAATGTGCCGGATATGATCGAGAAAACATTGAGGTACCCCGGCACGGTCGAATATCTTAAAGTATTGCGTGAAAGTGGTTTCTTCTCCTATGATGAAATCGACGTGAACGGCAAAAAAATACGCCCTGTGGATGTTACGGCCCGCTTATTGTTCCCGAAATGGAAACTCAAACCCGGCGAGGAAGATTTTACGGTTATGCGGGTTGAGATCTCCGGGAAACGGGATGGCAGAAAGGAAAAATTTGTATATACGTTGCTGGACCGGTATGACCGGGAGAAAAAAATTACGTCTATGGCGCGTACAACAGGATATACATGCACGGCTCTCGTCAATCTTATGCTGAACGGAAAAGTGGAAGGCCCCGGAATAATACCGCCTGAAACGGTTGCGGTAAAAGAAGAAAATTTTACGTTTATTCTTCAATATCTTAAAGAGAGAAACGTTGACTATGTACCGGATAAATAATAAAAACAGTCTATTTTATTTAAAAATATAACCAATGAAAAAGATAATCCTTCTTCCTGGATTGTTCTTTTTGTTGAGCTGGATGGCTCCTGCAAAAGAATATACCCTGCTCTCACCGGATCATCAGATAACCATGAAAATACGGGTAGGCAACAGAGTAACATTCGAGGTTCTCAGAAACGGAAAACAAGTTGTTTCTTCTCCAGGCATATCCATGACGGTGGACGGAGTGGTGATTCCGGTGGAGAACGCCAGAGTGAAAAAAGTACTGCATGCCCGGAGGGATGAGATTCTGCACCCTGTAGTACCTGTGAAAAATGCTGCAATACGGAACCAATACAATGAGATTACCCTGAAGTTCAGGGGGATTTATGATATTATCTTCAGGGTATATAATGACGGGGCTGCTTACAGGTTTGCCCTTCACCAACCCGGATCGGTGGAGGTGGACAATGAGACAGCCCGCCTGGTCTTCCCCGAAGGGACATACGCTTTTTATCCGCGCGAAGAGAGTTTTTTCTCACACAATGAACGTAGTTATATTCATTTGGATCTTAGGGATATCCTACCCGGCGATCTGGCCAGTCTGCCTGCATTGTTCGAAGTGCCGGACGGGCCTGATGTCTTGCTGACAGAATCGGACCTGAATGATTATCCGGGCATGTGGATCATGGGTACCGGGAAAGATGAAATCACGGTAACTTTTCCGAAATATCCGGAGAAAACGGCACAGATAAAAGACCGTAATGTCAAACCGGTGAAGCGGGCCGATTACCTGGCCAAGACATTGGGCGAAAGGACATTTCCCTGGAGGGTGATGATAATTGCTCCCCAAGCCAAAGATTTGCTTGAAAATGAAATGGTATATAAACTGGCGGCCCCTTTGAAACTTAAAGATCCTTCCTGGATAAAGCCCGGCCTGGTGGCCTGGGACTGGTGGAATGCTCTGAATGTTTACGGGGTGGATTTCAAATCGGGGGTGAATACGAAAACCTATAAATATTTTATCGATTTTGCATCGGCGAACGGCATTCCTTATATCATCCTGGATGAGGGTTGGTACAAACTGGGCAATCTGCTGGATATTAATCCGGATGTGAATATCGAAGAATTGGTACGTTACGGGAAAGAAAAACAGGTAGGGCTCATTCTGTGGGTGGTGTGGAAGACCCTGGATGATCAGATGGAAAAGGCTTTGGATCAGTTTGAAAGATGGGGGATAAAAGGGATCAAGGTGGATTTTATGCAACGGGATGATCAGTGGATGGTGGACTTTTACCGCAAAGTAGCGCGAGAAACTGCCAAACGTCATATGTTGGTGGATTTCCACGGGGCTTATAAACCCAGTGGCCTGCGACGCGAATACCCCAATGTGATCAGTCGTGAAGGTGTTAAAGGTATGGAATGGAACAAGTGGAGCAAGGAAATCACCCCGGTGCATAATGTGACGATTCCCTTTATCCGGATGACGGCAGGCCCCATGGATTATACCCCGGGTGCTATGGTGAATGCCCATCAAAGAAACTTCCTTGTCTCCTTTGACCGTCCCATGAGCATGACCACCCGGGTTCATCAACTGGCAATGTATGTTGTGTATGAAAGCCCTTTGCAAATGCTGGCGGATAATCCATCAAACTATCTGCGTGAACCGGTATGTCTGAAGTATCTGTCACACATGCCTGTCACCTGGGATGAAACACATGCTTTGGCCGGAGAAGTCGGGAAATTTGTCGTGGTAGCCCGCAGAAAAGGAGATACCTGGTATATCGGTGCGATGAACGGTGACGGCAGCAGAACCGTTAAGGTAGATCTCTCGTTCCTGCCGCAAGGAACTTATCAGGCGGAGATTTTCAGGGATGGGGTGAATGCAGACCGTTATGCCCAGGATTATAAGAAAATACAGACGATGATTCACAGTGACCGTAAACTGACGGTTTACATGGCAGACGGCGGTGGCTGGGTAGGCATATTGAGAAAGAAATAAAATAAAATTAGTCATGAAACGGTATTGGCTGAAAAGAGTGTTGTTACCGCTCGTATTTTTGATCTTATGGGTGGATGCATGGGGTCAGATTCCGGACCTTCGGGTGCGTATGGCTGAGGATTTCCTGCATCAATTGATGACGGAGCAATATGACTCGGCAGTGCAACAGTTCGATTCCGTATTAACCGCCAGACTTCCGGCGTCTACCCTGCGGGTGGTATGGGAAACCTTGCAGAAGCAAGTAGGTTCGTTTCAGCAATATGAGAACTATTATACCATGACGTGTGCTCCCTGGTTTACTGTTTTTCTGACCTGTCGTTTTGAGAAAGCCCTGTTGGATCTGAAGCTTGTGTATAGCAGGGATCAGAAAATAGCGGGAATGTTTTTTCTTCCTGCACGGCACCTGCCCTGGCATGTCCCTCCGTATGTGGATACGGCAAAATTTCATGTCGAACCGATAGAAATAAGAACAGACAGTATCGTTTTGCAGGGGGAACTGACCACCCCGGCAGATAAGAAGATTTATCCGGTAGTGGTGTTGGTTCATGGTTCCGGGCCCAATGACCGCGATGAAACCATCGGACCCGTCAAGGTGTTCCGGGATATTGCCTACGGGCTTTCATCCAACGGTATAGCTGTGTTGCGTTATGATAAACGAACCTTTTCCTACGGACGGAAAATGGACCCGGAACATGTGACGGTATGGGAAGAAAGCATTGAGGATGCCGTGTCTGCTGTGCGACTGGCTGAAAAAATTCCGGGAGCTTCCGCAGTCTTCCTGCTGGGACATTCATTGGGGGCTTATCTGGCACCCCGGATCGCCGGGAAAGTACCGGGCCTGACCGGGATGATCCTGTTGGCCGGAAATACAAGGCCCCTCGAAGATCTGATCCTGGAACAGATGACCTATCTCCTTTCCCTGGACGGCTTGTCGGCAGAAGACAGTGCCCGTCTGGAAAACATCAGGAGAAAAACCGCCTTGGTAAAAAGCAAATCCCTTACGGCCGATACGCCACGCCGGGGGCTACCCAGCCAGCTAAATGCATCATACTGGCTGGATCTGCGAAATTATGACCCTGTGGCTACGGCACAAAAACTGAATAAACCCATGCTGATCATGCAGGGTGGCAGGGATTACCAGGTGACGAAGGAAGATTTTGAGGGATGGGAAAAAGGTCTGGAAAACAGAGAGAATGTTACTTTCAGATTTTATCCCGATCTGAATCATTTGTTTATGACCGGCGAGGGGAAGAGTACACCTGATGAATATATGCGGGAAGGCCACGTGTCCGGAAAAGTGATCGGGGATATCACCGATTGGATAAATAAATACCATGAAGCAATCTTGCAAAACAGCAAATTTTGATTTGCGTTGTTTTACGAGTATGCTCGTGAATTTATGTAAATCAAAGATTTACTAATTCAAGGCATGAAGGGGCATTTTAATATCCGGCATGCGTCTTGATTGTTTGTTCATAACTATCTTTTCCCGCAAAGATTGATTTTTTTACCTTTGTTTCCGGATGATTTTATTCTGTACTGAATAGAGCATTAAGGATAAAAATATGAAGCAATATCTTGCATTGTGTGATCATGTGCTGAAGAACGGGGTACGGAAACAGGATCGTACCGGTACCGGAACCATCAGTGTGTTCGGTTATCAGATGCGTTTTGATCTGGCAGACGGTTTTCCCCTGCTGACCACAAAAAAACTGCATTATAAATCGATACTTTATGAACTGCTGTGGTTCCTCAGAGGAGATACCAATATCAGGTACCTGAATGATCACGGTGTGAGGATATGGAATGAATGGGCCGACGAAAAAGGGAATCTGGGGCATATCTATGGCTATCAGTGGCGGTCGTGGCCTGCCGCCGACGGAAAGCATATTGACCAGATTGCCCGGGTGGTTGATTCCATCAGCAACAATCCGGAGTCGCGGCGGCATATTGTCAGCGCCTGGAATGTAGGCGATCTGGACAAAATGGCCCTGCCCCCCTGTCATATCCTCTTTCAGTTTTATGTGGCCAACGGTAAACTCTCCTGCCAGCTCTACCAGCGCAGTGCGGATATCTTTTTAGGCGTGCCTTTCAACATTGCTTCTTATTCCCTGTTGCTGCTGATGATGGCGCAGGTCACCGGACTAAAGCCGGGCACTTTCGTGCATACGCTGGGAGATGCGCATATTTACCTGAACCACGTGGAACAGGTGAACCTTCAGCTGACACGTGAACCGTATCCCCTGCCCGTGATGAAGATCAATCCGGCAAGGCAGAGTATTTTTGATTTTGAATATGAGGATTTTGTGTTGGAGAACTATATTGCCCATCCCCACATTAAAGGAGAGATATCCGTATGACAGATCGACAGAAGAGAGGAAAGAAAACCATATCCGTTATTGTGGCCGTGGCGGAAAATCATGCCATAGGGAAAGACAACAAACTGTTGTGGCATATCTCTAATGATCTCAAACGCTTTAAGAAGCTCACCACCGGCCATCCGGTGATCATGGGGAAGAAGACGTATGAGTCGCTTCCGGTCAGACCGTTACCCGGCCGCATGAATATTGTGCTTACCGATGTGCCGGGCGAAAAGATCGAAGGGTGTGTTATGGCTTATTCCATTGAAGAGGCCATCGAATTGTGCCCGGAAGGAGAGGAGTGCTTTGTTATGGGGGGAGGTTCCGTGTACCGGCAGTTCTTGCCCCTGGCCGATAAGCTTTTTCTGACTAAAGTGCACCAGACCTTTGAAGCCGACACTTTTTTCCCGGAGATTGATGAAAAACAGTGGAAACCGGTCTCCCGCGAAGAAATAACCGGGGATGACTCGGTGCCTTTCCGGTATGCATACCTTATATACGAAAGAATCAGGAAAGAATAAGTATGCAGGAAATGATTAAAAGGTTTATAAGTGTAAAAGATCGTAAAACTTGTGTTTATTGATTTCCAGGTTACCTTCACACATTTTTATGAGGATCTTTTCTTCTGTGCTCATGAATTGTTAGTGCCTGCTTTTTAGGGTAACCCTGATAAGAAAATCATGGCCCAGGGCGTGGTTATGAACAGGAAGAGCTTTGCCCGAAAGGTCATGTGAGAAAAAAAAGATTTGCGGTGCGAAGTAAAATCAGGGTTGAAGCAACATCCTTTGGTTAAGGGGAGTCTGATTTTAGCAAATTTTTATTTGATAAGCCTATGGGTGCGCAAGACCATTATCTGTTAAAACATGTGATATCTCACAAGGAAAATAATCTAAACATTTGCTGAAATTTTATAAAAATGATTGTAACGTTAAACCTTTTGGTTTTATATGAATCTAAGTTTTGAAGTTTAAGAAAATTTTTGAAGAAATTATTCGTATGAACAAACAAATTAAAACTGAAAGGTTATGAAAACGAGAAAATGGGTTTTTATTTTATCAGCAATCGTGGCAGGCGTATTTGTATTTTCTTCCTGTCAGAAAAACAGCAACTCTCCCGGTGTGATAACGCCGGATGATGAGGCTACCGTTTCAGACAATGCATTGATGGAGAATTTGATGGATGACGCCATGGATGCGGCCGATCAGGCTACCCTGCTGGTGGATGCTTTTATTTTTGATAACAATGGAAACACACTGAAATCGGCTTCAGGCGTTGTAGTATCCGATTCGTGCCCTACCGTTACGGTAGATCATCCTGATTCAACACACTGGCCCAAAGTCATTACCATCGACTATGGCGATCTGTGTACCGGTTTGTGGGGTCATACCCGCAGCGGAAAAATCGTGATCACAATCACGGACCGTTATATGAAACCCGGTTCGGAAAGAACGGTTGATTTGGTGAACTATTATTGTAACGGGATTCATATAGAAGGAACACGGACAGTAAAAAATGAAGGAAGAAATGAAAACAACAATCTTGTTTTCCGGGTTGAGCTGTCCGGCGGAAAGATCAGCAGGAATGATACGGTTTTTATGACCAGGGACTTTGTCAGATATCGTGAATGGGCTGCCGGCGAAGATACCTGGAACCGTTGGGACGACGTGTTCTTTATTACAGGCGAAGCCAATGGGGTGAATTTCAGGGGCCACAGCTATCACAAAGTGATCACCTCTCCGCTGGAATGGGCAAGAACCTGCCGCTTTATCAAGAGCGGAACCGTATCCATCACCATTGATGACCGTCCTCCGGTGATTCTGGATTATGGCGACGGTACTTGTGACAACCTTGCCACACTGACCCGGGGCGATAATACCAAAGAAATAGAACTGGGATATCACCGCAAAAAGTGTAATAAATGCAGTAACTAATGCGTACCAGATTTGAGAAAACCCGCCCTGATTCAGGGCGGTTTTTTTTATCCGGAAATATTCTTCCCCTCGATGCTATGGATAAATTTCCGTGTACCCCGAACAGGATCATCCTCTTGTTCGAGGGCCTTAATATAAGCGCTCCCAACGATAGCTCCGTTAAGATACCGACAGGCCTGATCAAATGTTTTCCGGTTGGATATGCCAAAGCCTGCCAGCAGCTTGTTGGTAAGGTTCATTTCCCGGAGGTGCCTGAAATAGCTTGTTTGTTCTTTTGAAAAAGCATTTTTCATGCCGGTGGTGGAGCGGGAAGATACCACATACAGAAAACCTTCCCCTTCCCGGTCGAGAAAGTGGATGCGCTCCCCCGGGGTCTGGGGAGTAACGAGAAAAATATTCTTCAGATTATGAGTTGTAAAAAGCATTTTGTATTCTTTGATATATTCTTCCGGCGGTAAATCGGGGATGATGACTCCATCGATCTCCTGCGTAGCAATATCACGGCAAAAAGCTTCCATCCCATATCTCAGTACCGGGTTCAGATAACTCATCAGCAAAAGAGGGACCCCGGTGGTCTGCCGGATCCCTTTGAGTTGTCCAATCAGCTTTTTCAGTGTCATGCCATTTTTCAGGGCCACCGTGTCGCTATGCTGTATGACAGGTCCGTCGGCCACCGGATCGGAAAAAGGCACCCCGATCTCGATCATGTCGGCTCCCTGATCCGAAAGCGTTTTGATCACCGGAACCGTGTCGGTTAGATGGGGATAACCCGCGGTGAAATATACCGAGAGGACTCTATGCGGTTTGTTTTTGAAAAGATGGTCTATGCGATTCATGCGAAGGTATGGTTTTGGAGTGTGAAATGTTTTATAAATAAATATTTAAATACATATTAAAATATTTATTTAAATAAATATATCTGTTAATTTGTCATCCATGGTCATTTCTCATCCCGGTTAAGAATTGTTTCCAGGTCCTTATCTCCTCTGCCCGACAGGTTAATGACAATGTGCCGGTCTGGGGGGAAAGTCATTTTATCGAGAAGGGCGAGGGCATGGGCCGATTCCAGGGCGGGGATGATTCCTTCGTGCCGGGCCAGAAAACGGGCGGCACGGAGTGCTTCCTCATCATTGGCAGTATAAAATTCAACCCGTTTTTCACGAAAAAGATGACTCAGCAGGGGGCCTATGCCCGGATAATCCAGTCCTGCCGAGACAGAGTAGGGTTCTGTGATCTGTCCGTCTTCATCCTGGATGACATAGGTCTTGCTACCGTGGAGGATGCCTGTAAGCCCCAGGGCAATGGTAGCGGCCGTCTCACCCGTGTCTACCCCTTTTCCGCCGGCTTCCACAGCGATCAGGCGTACAGCAGGTTTGTCAAGATAGTGGTAAAAAATGCCGGCAGCGTTACTGCCTCCCCCCACACACGCAATAATCGTATCGGGTTCTGCGTGTCCTGTTTTTTCTTTCATTTGCCACATCAGTTCTTCGCTTATAACCGACTGCAGGCGGGCCACCAGGTCGGGGTAAGGATGCGGTCCTACCACCGAGCCGATGAGATAATAAGTTTCTCCGGGGTGTGAGATCCAGTCACGCAGGGCCTCGTTCACAGCATCTTTCAGGGTGCGGTTTCCCTGTTCTACCGGAACAACCTCTGCGCCCAGCAGTTTCATCCGCTCTACGTTGGGATGCTGCCGGACTACATCCAGCGCACCCATATACACGGTGCACTGCATACCCATCCTGGCACATACCGTTGCGGTGGCCACACCGTGCTGGCCGGCCCCTGTCTCGGCAATGATACGTTTTTTCCCCAGTTTACGAGCCAGCAGGATCTGTCCGAGAGCGTTGTTGATTTTATGCGCTCCGGTATGGGTAAGATCTTCGCGTTTCAGATAAATGTTTGTATGATAGTACTCCGAGAGTCGTGCGGCATGATACAGTGGGGTAGGACGCCCGGCATAATCCTTTAGCAGGGAAGAAAGTTCTTTTCTGAAACCGGCGCTCTCAAGGATGGTGAGGTAGCGCTCCTGTAATTCCCGGGTATTGGGATATAACATTTCCGGGATGTATGCTCCTCCGAATTCTCCGTAATACCCTTCCTGTGGTACTTTCAGGGATGTTGTGTTCATAATTTTATTTTGTTTACAAAGTTTTGGATACGTGAGATGTTTTTGACCCCCGGGGCTCTTTCAAAACGGCTGTTGATGTCCAGCGCATACAAACGGGGCAGTTTCAGGGTTACAGGATCATCAAGGATGCTTTCATCTATTCCCCCGCTCAGAAAAAACGGCACATTCAGGTCATATCCGGCAAGGACTTCCTTGTTGAAGGTTATGCCGCTTCCTCCGTGCTGGGAGGTGTAAGTGTCAAACAGAAAAAAATCGGCCACTCCCGCATACTCTTTCAGAAAGTCGTTGTCCGGAGGATCCTTGATCCCGAAAGCCTTGATGATTTTTATCCCGGAGACCTCTTCCCTGATGCGCCTGCAATACTCCGGTGTTTCATCACCGTGCAACTGAACATAATCCAGATTGAACTTTTTGGCGAAACTTTCCACAAGACAGGGATTCTCATCCACGAATACGCCTGCTTTCCGGATATTTTCAGGGATGGTTTCTGTGATATTACGGGGCAGTTTACCGGCATAACGGGGTGAATCTTTGTAAAAGACAAACCCGATGAAGTCGATATCCAGTGCGGTCAGGGCCCTGATGTTGTCCGGGTCTCTCATCCCGCATACTTTGATTTTGATGTTTTTCATGTTCATGATTTAGGATACTAAATTTTTATTTTTTCAATAAATTGCCTGCATGTTTTTCCGGGATCGGATGTTTTCATGAATGTTTCGCCGACCAGGAAGCCCTGATAACCCGCTTTCTTCAGTACAATCGCATCTTCCGGTTCGCTGAGGCCACTTTCCGAGATTTTCACTCTATTTAGCGGGAGCAAAGGCGCTATTTCCAGTGCCTGCAGGATGTCCACCGCAAAGGTGGCCAGGTTCCGGTTGTTTACGCCAATCATATCCGCTTCTGCCGGTATTTTACGGATTTCATCCCTGTGGTGTATTTCAAAAAGGACCTCTAACCCCAGCTCTTTGGCCAGGGAAGCTAGAGCTTTAATCTTTTTGGATTCCAGTACGGCGGCGATCAGGAGAATAGCATCGGCACCGATTGCACATGATTCGATCACCTGATACTCATCAATGATAAAGTCTTTGCGGAGAACAGGCAGGGAGGTGACGCTTCGTGCTTTTTGCAGGTCTTCATTGCTGCCCCCGAAAAACGTTTCATCGGTGAGTACCGAGAGACCTGCGGCACCACCACTTTCGTAAGCCTGAGTGATGACTTCAGGAGAAGCCCCGGGATGAATATCTCCTCTGGAAGGAGAGGCCCTTTTGAATTCGGCGATGATCCCGGAACTGCCGGAAGCCGTAAGCGCCTGTGACAGAGAAATAGTCCGGCGAGAAAAGCAGGAACTGTTTTCAAGGACAGAGACCGGGACCGCTGTTTTACGGTGATCTGTTTCTTTTTGTTTGTGTGCAAGGATTTTTTCCAGAATATTCATGATTGCATATCCATCAGGGTGTGAAAAACTTTTTTGGCCTTATCTGACAGCAGAGACTCTTCGGCCATGGCCGTTGTTTCTTCCAGGGATTTTTCCGGAAAATAACACAGCAATGCATAAGCAGCATTGGCTACGACAACTTTGTTCTGGCCGGCAGTGCCCTGTCCTTCGAGGATATTCCTGAACAGCACGGCATTTTCCCGAAGATTCTCTCCTCCTTTGAGGGCAGCGGGAGGTATATATCCGAAAGAGAGCTCACCGGGTGAAATAGTTTGCTTTGCATCGTTGGTCACCAGACGAAAGTCGGAGGTCAGACTGACTTCGTCGTATCCATCCAGCGAATGAACAATAAAATAACGGACGGGCGTCTTAGCATATACCCCTGCATACAGATCCTGTACTTCCCGGTTAAAGACCCCGATCAATTGCCGGGTGGGTCGGGCAGGGTTGACCATAGGGCCGAGAATATTAAAAAATGTTTTCAGCCTGAGTGTTTTTCTCACCGGAGCCACATTTTTTAAGGCCGGGTGAAACAAAGGGGCATGCAGATAGCAAATGCCTGTTTTCTCCATTTCTTTTGCCAGCTTATCCTTGTTCGTGGAAAATGAATAGCCGAAATACTGCATAATATCAGAGGAGCCGGAGGCTGAGGAGGCGGCTGTATTGCCATGTTTTACCACTTTCGCTCCGGCACCGGCGGCGACGAAAGCAGTCAGGGTGGAAATATTGAAGGTATTTTTACCGTCGCCGCCGGTGCCGCAGACATCCAGTGTCTCATAACCGTTTAGATCGACCGGTACGGCCAGTTCAAGCAGTGCCTCCCTGAAACCGGCCAGCTCGCCGGCAGTAACCGGACGCATCATGTAAACGGTGAGAAAAGAAGAGATCTCAATATCCGAATACATGCCGGTGGCAACCTTTTTCAGTACTTCCTTTGCTTCTTTCTGACCCAGTACCTCCCCCTGCGTCAGCTTTTCCAGGACTTCTTTCATGATGACAGGTTTTATTTTGTTTATGAGACAAGACATACCTTGTTTTTTCATTTTCATTGTCAGATATTCGATATTAGTATGTATTCAACCAGTTTTCAATCATCTGGTATCCGTATTGTGTCATGATGGATTCGGGGTGGAATTGTACCCCTCTGACATCGTATTTACTATGGGTGATTCCCATAATCTGTCCTGCGTCGTCTACGCTGTTGATCACCAGATCACCGGGCAGAGATTCAGGATTGACCACCCAGGAATGATACCGGCCGGCCTGGATGGTTTCAGGCAGATTACGGAACAGAGGATCGGCGGTCAGCAGGTGGATACTGGTCTTGATGCCATGAAAGGGTTGTTCCAGGTTGATTAACGATCCGCCAAAAGCTTCAGCAATAGTCTGATGTCCCAAGCAAACTCCCAAAATACTTTTTGACGGAGCATACTCCCGTATGACAGACAGTGACAAACCGGCTTCAGCGGGAATGCCGGGCCCGGGGGAAAGAATAATCTTGTCATAATCCCTGAGTATTTCCAGTGGAAATTCATCGTTGCGGAACACATCCACCGGTCGGCCGGTAATCATGCTGACATAATTTACCAGATTGTAGGTAAAAGAGTCATAATTGTCTATAATTACTACTTTTATCATAATCTGTCAAATATTTTGTGCCATCAGGATGGCTTTTTTCAGGGCTGCCAGCTTGTTGTTTACTTCCTGCAGTTCGTTTTCTTCCGACGATCTGGATACGATGCCTGCGCCTGCCTGGTAGAACAGGGTATTGTTCTTGCTGAGGAACGAGCGTATCATAATGGCATGGTTGAGGTTCCCGCCCGGATGTAAATATCCGATGGCGCCTCCATAGAATCCCCGTGCCTGGTTTTCAATCCGGTCTATCAGCTCCATGGCTTTGTATTTGGGGGCACCGGTGAGGGTGCCGGCAGGGAAAGTGGCCCCCAGCATGCTGACAGAGTCTTCCGCATGGTCGAGCCGGGCAGACACGGTAGAGACCATGTGGATGACATGAGAATAAAACTGTATCTCCTGAAACTTCTCTACCCGGATGTCACTGCCATAGCGGCTCAGGTCATTGCGTGCCAGGTCAACCAGCATGGTATGCTCCGCATTTTCCTTTTCGTCTTGGGTCAGTTCGGAAGCAATTCTTTTGTCCTCTTCGTCATTTCCTGTTCGTTTGAAGGTCCCTGCAATGGGATTGATGTATGCACGGCGGTTTATAATTTTCAGATGAGTCTCCGGGGACGATCCAAAAATCCGGTAATTACCGTAATCAAAATAAAACAAATAGGGGGAAGGGTTTACAGATCGCAGAGAACGGTAGAGGTTGAAATCGTCCCCCTGAAAATCCTGCTCAAACTGACGGGCCAGAACGATCTGGAAAACATCACCGCGAAAACAGTGTCTTTTCCCGGTTTTGACCATGCTGAGGTAGTCATCATCGGTGATATTGGAACGTTCCTCGCCGATCACTGAAAAACTGCCGGTGGCAACTGCCATCTTCCGGATGAACATCTCTATCTTTTCGATTTCCGACGATTCTCCGTCAAAAAGATTTTCGGTGATGAACATGGTATTGTTAAAATGATTAATGGTGATGACATATTTGTACAGACTGTAGCGGATATCGGGGATGGCATAAGATTCCCGTTGTGTAGCTGTCAGGGGAATGGTTTCAAAATAACGGATAGCGTCATAGGCAAGATACCCGAAAAAACCGTTCGGAGCCTCTGTTTTTTTCTGCGTGAATGAAAAACGATTCATAAACTCCGTGAACACGGGGGCGAAAGATCCTTCCAGAGGATAATCCTTTGTTAAACGATCCCTGATGGTTTCTTCCACATGGTGATCTATGACGGAAATGGTTACGACAGGTTGCAGACAGATGATAGAAAGACTGTCTTCACTACTGTGGTAATCGGAGCTCTCCAGCAGAACAGATTGGGGAAAAATCTCACGCATCTTCAGGTAGATCGCTACCGGAGTGAACGTGTCGGAGAGTATTTTTTTGATAGTGGAACGGATTCTGATCTTTTTCATTAGGTTTCTGGTGTATTTTCATAAAAAAAGGGCTTACCGTAAACGATAAGCCCTTGATGAGATCATAGCGATCGCCTTACGATAACATTCTGTTTTCGTTAAGCCACCACCAACATGTATAGGTTCTGTTCATTTTCTTTTCACTTACGGAGCAAAAATAGAAAAAAAATACAAAAAACAAATCAATCAGGCAATTTTTAGTTTTTGCAGGTTGACGCCTTCCAGTTTTTCTTTTGCGTATTTCAGCGTGATCGTCAGTTTTTTACGTTTACTGCCGGGGGTATGGAACATGGCGTCGGTCATGATCGTTTCGCAGATTGATCTAAGCCCACGGGCGCCCAATTTAAATTCAACCGCTTTGTCAACAATATAATCCAGTACTTCTTTCTGGAACACCAGCTCGATGCCATCCATTTCGAACAGTTTGGTATATTGTTTTATAATGGCATTTTTAGGTTCGGTAAGGATACGGCGCAGGGCGGTTCTGTCGAGGGGGTGGAGATAGGTAAGCACCGGAAGACGTCCGATGATCTCAGGGATCAGCCCGTACGATTTCAGATCTTGCGGAGCGATATATTGAAGCAGGTTGTTTTTGTCGATCATTTCGCGGTTTTTAGAAGCGCCGAAACCGACAACCTGCGTATTCAGTCGGTTGGCGATCTTTTTTTCGATTCCGTCAAACGCTCCGCCACAGATAAAAAGAATATTTTTTGTATCTACCGGGATCATTTTTTGTTCGGGATGTTTTCTCCCTCCCTGCGGAGGCACGTTTACGACAGATCCTTCCAGCAGTTTCAGCAGTCCCTGCTGGACCCCTTCGCCCGAAACGTCGCGTGTAATGGAGGGATTGTCTCCCTTCCGGGCGATCTTATCAATCTCATCGATGAAAACGATTCCTTTTTCTGCCGCTGCCACATCATAGTCGGCTGCCTGCAACAAGCGCGTCAGGAGGCTTTCAATATCTTCTCCCACGTAACCTGCCTCCGTAAGCACCGTAGCATCCACAATGGTGAAAGGGACATGCAGCATCTTGGCAATGGTACGGGCCAGCAGGGTTTTGCCCGTGCCGGTTTCCCCAACCATGATGATGTTTGATTTTTCAATCTCCACATCATCATGTGTGGAAGGTTGCGTAAGCCTTTTGTAATGATTGTAAACAGCCACGGAGATATATTTTTTGGCTTCTTCCTGGCCTATGACATACTGATCAAGAAATTCCTTGATCTTGGTGGGTTTCATTAACTCAATCTTGTTCATGTTGAGGTTGCTCTTGCCCTTCAGCTCTTCCTTCATGATCCCGTAAGCCTGCTCTATACAATGATCGCAGATATATCCGCTGATGCCCGAGATGAGCAGGTTGGTATCCTTTTTTTCACGTCCGCAAAACGAACAACGTTCCATATGATCGGAATTTTTCATCACTGCAAAGTTAACGAAAAAAGATAAAAGGGATTATTTATGCCCCCCTTAAGTTTTTAAGGATTAAAATATTTATTTTTTTGGTGTGTGATTTCTTTCCAGGATTTCATCGATCATCCCGTAGGTCTTGGCTTCCTCGGCCGTCATCCAGAAATCACGGTCCGAATCTTTGGAAACTTTCTTAAGCGGGTTTCCCGAATGTTCAGAGATAATGGAGTAAAGCTCGTGTCTGAGTTTGACAATTTCACGGGTAGTGATCTCGATGTCAGAAGCCGGTCCCTGTACGCCGCCCATAGGTTGATGAATCATTACCCTGGAGTGTTTGAGAGCCGATCTTTTCCCTTTGGTTCCGGCACAGAGCAGGACAGCTCCCATAGAAGCAGCAATGCCCGTGCAGATAGTGGCAACATCACAGCCGATGTATTGCATGGTGTCATAGATGCCCAGCCCGGCATATACAGAGCCACCGGGTGTGTTGAGATAGATCTGGATATCTTTCCCCGGTTCCGAAGACTCCAGATACAATAACTGGGCTTCTACAATGTTGGCTACATAGTCGTCAATGGCCAGACCGATGAAAATAATGCGATCCATCATCAACCGTGAGAAAACATCCATGGAGGCTACATTCAACTGTCGTTCTTCGATGATGGTAGGTGAGATGTAGTTGTTATAAACCGACATATACTGGTCCAGCCCCAGCGGGTTTATTCCGATATGTTTTGTGGCAAATTTTTTAAAATCGTCCTGTGTTTTCATGATATACATAGTTTAATTTAGGACATAAATGTACTAACTATTTTTTTTCTTTTTTGGCTTTTTCTTCTTTCTCGATCATGTCAAAGAAGTCTTTTCGTGAGATCTCTTTTTCCTCCAGTTTGATCATGGTTTTCAGGTAATCAAAGACCTTATTGTTCAGTACACCGGATACAAAACGGTTATAATCTTCTTCTTTTTTAAGTCTTTCCTCGGCATATTG
Organism: Bacteroidales bacterium; assembly: GCA_021157415.1. GTDB lineage: Bacteria > Bacteroidota > Bacteroidia > Bacteroidales > VadinHA17 > DRPN01. The sequence continues at coordinate 49,708 of JAGGWN010000119.1, forward strand.
TGCAATCTGTTCATCGGGAAGATAACCCAGTCCGTATTGTCTGAACTGTTCCCGGGTCACGGCCATGGCATATTCCCGCAATTCTTCCTCGGCAACTTTTATCTCAGCCATTTCTGCGATCTTATCCCTTATCAGTTGCCATTTCAAATCGTCCAGGAAAAGATCGAACTCTTTTTCAATCTGTTCGGGGGTGAATTTCTCTTTGTTGGTAGCGATCAGCCAGCGCTTTAAAAAGGCCTCGGGCAGCGGCGGGTCGATCAGGGATATCAATTTCCTGCGGACGTCTGTCTGATAATGCATATTGCTTTCACTATCCAGTTGATGGCGGAGCAGGTCGTCTATTTTCTCTATAAACTCTTCGTGTGTTTTTACAACGTCTTTTCCGAAAAGCTTGTCGTAAAACCCCTGGTTTTCTTCAGCATCCTGAAAACGCCTGATATCTTTTATCTCAAACAGGAAATGCGGCTTAACTTCTTCCAGGGTTTCCCGGCCTATTTTCAGGGCAGCAGCTCTTTCTTCCTCGCCGGGATAAACGTGTTTGATCTCCAGCAGGACTTTGTCTCCTTTGTGTTTGCCAAGCAGGGAATTTTTGGTTTCTTCATCTTTGATATCAGGCATGTTGATTACGGCTTCTTCAATATGAATGCCGTTTTCTACGGGGTTTCCTTCGGTATCCGTTTCAGTTAATTTCCCGTCCAGCATGTCTTTTTCCCCAACCTCATCCACACTCTTCATCTCTCCGAGCTGAGCCAGATAGCTGTTTATGGTTTCTTTCCTGAGTTCGTCGTCAATTTTAATTTTGTAGTAAGGAACCTTGATTTGTTTTGTAAGATTGATCTCCAGTTTGGGGGAAAGTCCAAGATCAACGAAGAAATGGAAAGTGTCCTGTTTTTCCCAGTCAAATTCTTCTTTTTTCTCCTCATTGGGAAGAGGTTCACCGAGGATATCCAGTTTGTTTTCCTGCACATAGCTGGTAATGGACTCGTTCAGAATCTTATTGACTTCCTCCACCAAAACGGGGACCCGATGGAGTTTTTTAATAAGCCCAAAAGGCACTTTTCCCGGGCGGAAACCATCCATAACGGCTTTTTTCCTGTAGTCTCTCAATATTTTATCTACCCTTTCTTCGTAATCCTCCGGGGTGATCTCAACAGCCAAAGTAATATTCAGATCATCAACTTTTTCCTGCGTAATGTTCATCTTATAATCATTAAATTGTTAAAAAAACCGCTTTTTAGCGGCTGTATTGTTGTTCGTGCGGATGAAGGGACTCGAACCCCCACGCCCGAAGGCACCAGATCCTAAGTCTGACGCGTCTACCAATTCCGCCACATCCGCAAAATTTCCGGCAAAGATAGGAATTTTTTCCCACCTGTAAAATGAATCTCCCCGCTGCCAACAAACGGGGTATCATCATAGTTGTTAGTAAAATTTTCCCCCTTGCGGCGTGGCATCCCCCCCCTTGTCCGCCCACCGGCGGATTGTCCGCCCACCGGCGGATTGTCCGCCCACCGGCGGATTGTCCGCCCACCGGCGGGTTAAGTTAAAAAGAAGATATGCACGGGTTATTCATAAAATAATCTCCGAACAACTATTTTTTTAACTTTAGGAGGTAAACGTAAAAATCAAGTTTTATGAAATGAAGCTTATCAGTTAATAAAAAAGGAGTATTGTTTGGAGCATGAAGATAAATAGTTCAAAACCTCAACGGATAATTTTAAGCCGTCTTCTCGTTCCGCTACAGGCCCCTGCGGTACCTTTCGAAGCCTCTCAGGTACAGCAAGGTGCTAAAGCTTCCAAAGGCGGCCGTAGCCTTTGGCCGAGGTCTCAGCAACAGCGGGCCTGCCCGAATGAATCCGTTCAGGCGGGCCTGCCCGCCCCGGGAAAGAAGAAGATTCTTTTGCTGGATACCACACCTATCAAGATGCAGGCAGCCGATATAAATTTCGTAAAAACTGCCGGTATGTTATTGGTACCTACTTTTGGAAATAACCGGGTGGTAGCCTATAGATATAAATAATCTTCTGACCAGACGGTTATTTATGGATTATTTTATTTTATAAAGGAGAGTGTTAGCGGATACGGCCATAGTTCTCCTTTAGCTGCCTTGATGGCTCCGATAATGGGAAAAATCATCATCAGCAATCCCAAAACGATCAACAGGGGTATGCCAATAAAAACCAGCGTAAAAAGACCCGCAATCATTCCGTAGATCAAGGCGCTGATCAGCCAGTTGATGATCATTTTTCCGTGTCTGTCAACCTCGGAAAATTTTTCATTGTTTGTCAGCCACATGATCAAAGGCATCACCAGCCCGGCAAAGGGGACAATGAATCCGGAAAACTGGCTTAGGTGCATCAACATCAGATAATTATTCACCTCCATACCCCAGGGTTTTTCCGTGGGGTTTGTAGGTGTAGGTGTGCTGTCAAGTATTTCCATAAATATATATTGTCTTATCTTCTCAGTTCGAAATTTTTTCCTAAATACACTCTCCGTACATGTTCATCTTCGGCCAGTTCTTCGCTGGTGCCCGATTTCATGATTTTGCCTTCATACAGCAAATAAGCTCTGTTGGTGATCGAGAGGGTTTCATGAACGTTGTGGTCGGTGATGAGAATACCGATATTTTTATCTTTCAGATGGGCTACGATCTCCTGGATATCTTCCACGGCAATGGGGTCAACGCCGGCAAAGGGTTCATCCAATAAGATAAAACGGGGTTTGAGGGCCAGGGCACGGGCGATCTCCGTACGTCGCCGCTCGCCGCCCGACAGCTGATTGCCTTTGTTTTTACGTATTCTTTCCAGGCCGAATTCGGCAATCAGTGATTCCAGTCTCTCGTATTGTTCGTGAGGGGGGATATCTGACATCTCCAACACCGAAAGGATATTGTCTTCTACACTCAGTCCGCGAAAGACCGAAGCTTCCTGGGCCAGATAGCCGATACCGCGGCGGGCACGTTTGTACACCGGCAGGGTTGTAATGTCTTCCTCATCCAGATAGATCTTTCCCTGCAGTGGCCTGATTAATCCCACGATCATATAAAAGGTGGTGGTCTTTCCGGCGCCGTTAGGTCCAAGCAGTCCAACAATCTCACCTTGTTCAACCTCAATGGAAACATGGTCGACAACCGTACGCTTCCGGTATTTTTTGACAAGATTGTGGGTTCTGAGCTTCATATTATGGCTTTGTTTTAGAAACGAATATACGAAGAATTCATTATAACCGGTTTATTCGGTTTTTTCCGGTTGATCATCCGCCTCAGGATCTTCAGGCTCGTCAGGGGTTTTCCCTTCCCCGGTTTGTTCGGCTCCGCTGGGGGATCCTTCTTCCGGGGCGGACTCTTCACCGGTTGGCTCTGTTTCGGGGGGCGTTTTTTCTGTAGAATCCTCCTGATCTTGTGCCGAAGCCTTCGCCCCCTCCGGTGTGCTTTCGGATTTACCGTAGCCTTTTGCTTCAAAAGCGGCATCTTGTTGCCGTTTTATCTTTTTGGAAATTAAAATACTGATTTCATAGAGAACCACCAAGGGTATAAAAACCAAAATCTGGCTGAAGATGTCAGGCGGGGTAATGATGGCGGCAAGGATAAGAATAATGACAATGGCATGCTTGCGGTATCTCTTCAGAAAAGCAGGGGTCACCAACCCTGCTTTGGTAAGGAAATAAACCAGTACAGGCAACTCAAAAGTGATTCCGCCGGCCAGGGCGACCGTAGTCACTGTGGAAATATACGAACGCAGGTTGATACGGTTGATAATCTGGCCGCTGACCGAGTAGGATCCCAGAAAATTTATGGACAGGGGGGCAATGATATAATATCCGAAAAGAATGCCCAGAAAAAATAACAGGGAACTGTAAAATACCGATCCGCGGGCATATTTTCTTTCATTCTCATACAAGGCCGGTTTCATAAATTTCCAGAATTCAAAAAACACATACGGAAAGCCTACGATCAGTCCTGCGATGAGAGAGACCAGAATGTGCGTTTTAAACTGTCCGGCCATATCGATATTTATGATCTCCAGTGGTTTGGTGTTGATACACAGTTTTGCCACGTGAACAAGGTCTCCCAAACGACATAACAACCGATTGGTAAAAAACTCCGGACTTTTAGGGGCCAGGATGATATTGTCGAAAATGAAGTTATGAAAGACAAAAGCAACAATGGCCATAAGGAAGATCACTACCGTCGATCGGATCAGGTGCCACCGCAATTCTTCCAGATGCTCCAGGAAGGACATCTCATCTGCTTTTTTTCTTTTTTTCTTTTTCTTCGCCATAATCTTCTATAGATTCTTTTAACGTGTATGCGTAAAAATTTTCCTGCCGGTTGTTCCGAAAAGTTTCAGGATACAAATAAAATAAACTTATCAGAGAAAAGTTTTATTTATGAAAAAATAATTGTACATTAGTAAACATTGAAAAATGCGATCAATGATAAATTTATTATTTTTGCAGACTTTCTAAAAAATTGGAGAATTTTAGTCAGAGATGAGTGTAAGTACAGATATATCGCTAGCGGACTACCTTAAGAAATATTTTGGATTTGATACATTTAAAGGGAACCAGGAAGTCATCATCAGGAATCTGTTGGATGGGGAAGATACTTTTGTTTTAATGCCCACGGGGGGTGGAAAATCGTTGTGTTATCAACTACCGTCCCTAATCTTGCCGGGTACGGCTATTGTGATATCTCCTTTGATCGCTTTAATGAAGAATCAGGTGGATGCCATGCGCAACTTTGTGAGTACAGATGACGGCATTGCCCATTTTTTAAATTCTTCCCTTTCAAAAGCGGCCATTCAACAGGTGAGAAAAGATGTGACGGAACAAAGGACCAAGTTGTTGTATGTAGCTCCCGAATCCCTGACCAAGGAGGAAAATATTGAGTTTTTGAAACAAATCAATATTTCGTTTTTCGCCATTGACGAAGCGCATTGTATCTCCGAGTGGGGACATGATTTCAGGCCTGAATACAGACGCATCCGGCCGATTGTCGAAAAGATAGGGAGGGCGCCGATCATTGCCCTGACGGCCACAGCCACACCCAAGGTGCAGCATGATATCCTTAAAAATCTAGGGATGCCGGATGCCAGTGTTTTCAAATCGTCTTTTAACAGGCCCAATCTTTACTATGAGGTGCGGCCCAAAGTGAATGCCACCAGAGAAATCATCAAATATATCAAAGCAAACCCCGGGAAATCGGGGATTATTTATTGTCTTAGCCGCAAAAAGGTGGAAGAATTGGCAGAGACCCTGCAGGTCAACGGGATCAAAGCATTGGCTTATCATGCCGGTATGGATTCGGCTACGCGATCGGAGAATCAGGATAAGTTTCTGATGGAAGACGTGGATGTCATTGTTGCCACCATAGCCTTTGGAATGGGGATTGATAAACCCGATGTACGATTCGTCATCCATTACGATATTCCCAAAAGTCTGGAAGGATATTATCAGGAAACCGGCAGGGCGGGGCGTGACGGTGGCGAAGGACGATGTATCGCTTTTTACAGCTATAAGGATATCCAGAAACTGGAAAAGTTTATGCAGGGCAAACCGGTAGCAGAGCAGGAGATAGGGAAACAACTTTTGCTGGAAACCACCGCCTACGCTGAGTCGGCCGTATGCCGCCGGAAAATGTTGCTGCATTACTTCGGAGAGGATTACACGGAAGAGAACTGTGGCACCTGCGATAACTGTACCCATCCGAAAAAACAATTTGAAGGGAAAGACTATGTGGTAAAAGCGCTGAAAGTGATCCTCGCTGTTCATCAAAAGTTCAAGGCCGAACATGTGGCCCAGGTGCTCAGCGGCCATGCTACCTCCGGAGTGAAATCCTATAAACATCACCTGCTCGAGGTTTTTGGCCTGGGAAAAGAAAAAGATGAGAAATTTTGGGCCGCCGTTCTGAGACAGATGTTGGTGCATTACCTTATCGAAAAAGAAATAGAAAACTATGGCCTGCTGAAAGTGACTCCCAAAGGACATGCATTTATTGAAAAGCCTTATTCGTTCATGATCGTGGAGAATCATGATTATGAGTCTTTGGATGAGGACAATGCTGCAGCCTCAGGGAGGACGGCTGCTGTGGATGAAGAACTTCTTAGTATCCTGAAAGATTTGCGCAAAGAGATAGCCCGGAAGAAAAACCTACCCCCTTTTGTAATCTTCCAGGATCCTTCGCTTGAAGATATGGCTATACACTACCCGGTATCTCTTGAAGAGCTTAATAATATCACCGGTGTCGGACAGGGGAAAGCCTTGCGTTATGGCAAAGAGTTTGTGGAAGTGATTAAAAAATATGTGGAAGAAAAAGAGATTGTCAGACCGGCCGAGATGGTGGTGAAATCGGTGGTCAATAAATCGGGACTGAAAGTTTATATTATCCAGAGCATCGACCGTAAGATATCCCTTGAAGACATCGCTAATTCCAAGAATATCGAGATGGGCGAGTTACTTGATGAGATTGAGTCTATTGTTCACTCGGGCACCCGGCTGAATCTGGATTATTACATCAATCAGGTGATGGACGAAGATCATCAGCAGGAAGTTTTTGATTATTTCAGGGAAGAAGCTGAGGATGAGTCTATCAAAGCGGCACTGGATGAACTGGGAGAAGATGACTACAGCGAAGAAGATATTCGCCTGATGCGGATCAAGTTCTTCTCCGAAATGGGCAATTGATATTTTTTCGTCATTGTCTGCAATGTTTTACCTGTTTTATCGTCTTTTCTAAAAACACACATTAAAATAATCATATGTCTGTAGTTTTATCAGTACGGGAACTGACCCGGTATTATGGCAGGATCAGGGCCGTAGACAGGGTTTCCTTTGAGGTGCCTTCAGGTTCGGTGTACGGTCTGCTGGGGCCTAACGGCAGCGGCAAGACAACCACTCTCTCCATGATCATGGGTTCGGTGATCCCCCAATCCGGTACGTTTCAATGGTTTGGAAATGATAAGTATATCCCTTATAAAAAAATAGGAGCTTTGGTGGAAGCACCCCGTTTTTATCCGTATCTCACCCTGGAGCAGAATCTGATGATCCTGGCCAGGATTAAAGCCGTTCCACCGGAAGATATACGGCGGGTGCTGGAGATAACGCAATTGTGGAAGCGGCGTTTATCCCGTTATTTCACCCTCTCGCTCGGCATGAAACAACGGTTGGGCATTGCAGGAGCGTTGCTTGGAAGTCCGGAGGTGCTGGTACTGGATGAACCGGCCAACGCTCTCGACCCCGAAGGGATTGTCGATATACGGCATATAATACAGGAAGAAGCCTCGAAAGGGAAAACCATTATTATGGCCAGCCATATTCTCGATGAGGTCGAGAAAGTATGTTCTCAGGTGGCCATACTAAAAAAAGGAAAGATCATTGCCGACGGTCCGGTCGGGGAATTGCTTACGGAAGGCGATTCTCTGGTGGTGGAAGCTTTTGAGACGGAAAAACTTTTCAGAGTGCTTGAAGTAAGCCCGTTGGTGACTTCCGTACATCGGGAGGACGACTCGCTGGTACTTGTACTGAAAAAAAATGTATCACCGGCAGAAATTAACCAACTGGCTTACAGCCAGGGGATCATTCTGACACGATTGGAAAAACGAAAAAAATCCCTGGAGTCGCAATTCCTGGAACTGGTGAAAGAGGAGGAAGGTTGAGGAGTCGGAGGAAAAATGAGTGGAAATTTGCAGGCTACACCTGCGTAATGGAAGTGCAATCATACAAAAATTAAATAACAGGGAATGAAAAAATTGTTACAGATCGAATGGATCAAAGCGAAGGATTATGCATCCTTCAGGGTGTTTGTGTTCATGCATTTTATTTTGTTCCTCCTCGTCCTTTTTATAGGCAGCCGCATTGATATTTCCATTCCCGGTTTCAGTGTCCGTAAAGTGTATCAGTTTCCATATGTATGGGAATCTTTCTCATGGCTGGCGGGATCGGGTTTTTTCAATCTTTTGCTGGCCATTCCGGTGCTTGTGCTTACGGGCAATGAATATGCCTTTCAGACCAACCGGACACAATTGTATGCCGGTCTGGGACGGAATGAATTGTTCGCCAGCAAACTGATCCTGATTGGGGTGTTGGCCTTGTATGGTTTTCTGTTGGTGTTGATTTCGTCGTTGGTATCGGGTTTCATATTTACGGGGGACCTTTCTTTTTCGGTCCTCTTTGACGGGGTATGGAGGGTTCTCTTCTATTTTCTGAAGGCGGTGGCGGTTATGCTTTTTGCTTATCTTATCTCTGTTACCTTCCGTAACAATGCGCTGTCCATTGTAATGTTTTTGTTGTACTTTATCATGATAGAACCTATTATCCGGCGATTTTTCCCGGCAGATGTCCGTTTATGGTTTCCGGCGCGTGTGATCGGCCACTTGACCCCGTTGCCGGAATTTCTTTCTATTGCGTCGGCGAAAGCCGGCAATCCACCGGGAGACCAGAGTCTCACATTTGAGGCCATGGGACTGGCAGGTAAAAATCTGTCTTTATGGGTAAATATGCTGATGGCCACGTTCTATTCGGTGGTTTTCGGATTTCTCACATGGTGGCAGATGAGGAAAAAAGACCTGTAACCGGAGGATATACGGTGGAAACCATAGGATGGAAGAAGGGAGAAAGACATTTTTCTTGTTTTGCGTGAGAGGATCCGTTGATTTCCTGCGATTTGAATCTACGTAGGCACCTACGTAGGTCTGATGTATGAAATCCGGTGAAGGAGGGTGATCCTGAAAGGGCAAGAAGATCATCATTCTCCAGTGGGGGCAGGATTGTTCGGTCCGGCAAGCCGGACCTCACGGACCTGGTTTGGGATGCTTCACAAAGAAAAAGCCCGGTCTTCGCTGTGCTCAGACCTGGTTTTGTTTGTTCGTCCTTCATCGATTAACGTTCATCGTTCTATTTGGGGCAGGATTGCTCATCCCGGCAAGCCGGGATTCGCGGACCTGTTAGAGGGAGCATTACATTCCAGATTCGTCGATATAGCAAAAGTAAACCATCTAAAAAATAAAAGCGACTGGTATCAGGAATTTTTCCCTTCATAGAGACGCTTGGCGACTCCTCCCAGACACTATTGCAATATTAAAGCAAAATTTTTTAAAAAACAAGCGATAAAATAAATATCTAAAATCATGCCAAATATTTTTGGTTCATCAAGTCGGAGGCATACTCTTTTGCAATTTTTGCTTGTGCGTTGGCTTGTGCGAATTGCAAATGTGTATGACTCATTCTTGCTATAATTTCTCTACTATCCAGTCCAAGTAGGTTTTCGATTCCACCAACTCGCTCTGGTCTGCTTTGTTTTCCCTTTTATCTTCTGCATGCCAATCAAGTCGGAGGATATTTTTCGCAATCATGTTCTCCTTTTTCCAATCTGCGGATTTTCGTTTTCCAAGATCAGAGGAATCTCTGAGCAATAGATACGAATTCAGCTCAAATTCTTTCTTATGAACCCGTTTTCTTTCTTATGAACCCGTTTCAATTCATTTTCGATATCCGTTAACGTTGGATTATTCTCCTTATCCGCAATAAGTACTTTCTCGGATGCTTGTAAAGTTTCAAAATCGATTAGACCGAATTGACCTTTTTCAGATAGGCTTCCAAGCTGGCCAACTCAGCTTTCTTTTCAAAATTCGCAGCACCTTTTAATGTCAGATCAATCACTGGTGTCAAACAATTCGCATCCTTCCCATCAATGAAGTGTTCAATTTCCTTTCGCTTCAGGTTGTAGATCCTATATATGCCAAAATCAAGGTCATTGGCATTGAACTGGAACATTTCTTTAAGGAAATGCTTGAGTTGGTCTATTGAAGTTTCTTTATCCATTTAAATTTTTTCTATTAATTCGGTTCGGACCAATTCGTAGGCTTTTGCTTGGTCGTATTCAATTCCTGGTCTTAAAAGCGCGTAGATATCTCCACTGAAATCAGGGTCTTCCAATTTCTCTTCCATGTTTCGCAGGAATTGTTTCTGAGTTGGAGGCTTGTCTACTGAAAAAGCCATGTATTCTTTATAGACATGGATCAGTTTATCTGTATCGAGATCGAGATTGGTCAACGCGAAATAGAGATCGAAAAGGTCGCGTCCTTTCTTTCGCTGATATAACGCACGCAGTTTTGTACCCAACAGTTCTTCTGCTTCAAAAGCAATGAGCTTACAAGAACCATTGGCCCAAGAATTCTCTATGTTATGTTCGATCTCTTTGTAACCTAAAACCGTAAAGGGTTCTCTGCAATTGATCTCGATCTTCAATCTAAGGTTGATCACTGGTGGAATTTCAGATTCGAAACGGTAAACTAAGGTGTTGTTATTGGCCTTTTGTTTTACAACTGGCTTACCTAAGAAATCGAGTTGTTTCCTTATTGCAGATATTGTGTCTTTTATCGGTTCAGACTTTATTTGAACCAAGTCGATATCCTCTGAATATCTAACCTGTGGTTTAAGGAATATCTTGTGCAATGCCGTTCCTCCTCTAAATGCCAAGCGTTCTTGCAAGAATGGATCAGAGAATAATTCTAACATAGCTTTTTCAATGACCAGATCTTGTTCTATCTGGGCATCTTCAGGCCAGGGCGCGAATTCTTTCCATTCCTCTATGTATCGTCTCGGTAGCATCAGAAATCGAGTTCAGTGTTAATGATGACATTCCATTTGCTGTTCAATGCTCCTTCCCGGTTCTTGTGTGCCAAGGAAATTGGGATCTCTCGTAGTGGTTTTCTCTTAATTCTTTTGAAGAGTACTTCCGCCAATTTTTCATTTCCTAAATGTTCCAACAAATAACCCAGTCTTTGCATGTCAGGTATCTTTTGACACATAGCAGTTTTATTCAAGTCAATGGATTTAATGCTTTCAACCAGATCTTCGAGAATTGGAATGATGCGATTTAATCCACCAATTTTTTTGTTGTAATGCACCAAGTCGAATGCTGTTAGAGCTGGTGAGGAAACTTTAATGTATCCGGTTTCCGTTTTCTTTTCAGTAATGTCACTTTCTTGCCATTTGCTTTTTACAAAAAAATGGATGTTCAGCTTTTTGTTCTTTATGCTACGCAATGGCGGTTTTTTGATCATAACCTGAAACTGCATGGGCTGTTGATGCCCTGCACCATGCAATGCAGATGCAGATAATAATCCGATGTAATACTCTCTGTTTAGATATTGCATCAGGTCATCAATGAAAAGGGTAGAAGGCACCATGCCCCTGTTCGAATACTGTGGAGGCACTATCACATAGAATTCCTTGCGTACTTGAGCAAGTTGATTCTTGCTCTTTAATCGGTAGATGTTTTGTTTAATGGCTTTTTCCGAGGAATTGAATCTGTTCTTTAATTCTGCTAATGTCACAGTGTACCTTCCTTTCGCTTGTATGTCGCTTAGGTAGTTTTCAATGTAATTATATGTCGATTCCATAGTAAATAAAATGTTTGCGCAAAGCTACAGAATTCGTAGTTAATCGCAAACAGAAATATTCGATTATTTTGGTGCGTTTGGAAGAATTTAACTCTTTTGATTGCCGAAGGGTTGGTTTGTGTGTTTAGGCAAGCAAATGTGCTAAATGTGCGTGGGATCACATGAGGCACAACGATTACGGCTAAAAACTGGCGGGCATTACAACCTACTTCCGTATCAATCAGCATCATTGTTTTTTCTTGTAATTCGTTTCATATTAACACTTTCCGCCCGCTTGTTTTTGAGCCGATGTTGTAAGCTGCCGTGTGTCCTGCGTTACCACAGGGTACGAAGATAAATAAAAGTTCTTTGAAATGGTAACGAAACTGTAATCAAGATGGTAGACAGTAAACTGCTGAATAGGCAACGAGCCAA
>JAGGWN010000041.1 GCA_021157415.1 Bacteroidales bacterium
GTACACCTCGTACACTCCCTATCAGGCTGAGATTTCGCAGGGCAGGCTGGAAGCTTTGTTGAATTTTCAGACGGTGCTTATCGATCTGACCGCTTTACCTCTGGCCAACTCTTCGTTGCTGGATGAAGGCACTGCCGCTGCCGAGGCCATGCTCATGCTTTACAATGCCCGTTCGCGGGAAAAAATGAAAACAAATGTCAATCGTTTCTTTGTGGATGACAATATATTTCCACAGACATGGAGTATCCTCAAAACCCGTGCTGACGCCAGAAAAATAGAACTGGTGAAAGGGTCGTGGGAGAAAATGATACCTGGAGAGGATTTTTTCGGGGCACTGGTGCAATATCCCAATGCAGGGGGGCAGGTGTGTGACTACGAGGCCTGGACAGGGAAACTCCATGAAAACAATGTGCCGCTGGTTGTGGTGGCAGATATCCTGAGCCTGGCATTGCTGCGTCCTCCGGGAGAGTGGGGCGCTGACGTCGCAGTGGGGTCGGTGCAACGCCTCGGACTACCGGTAAGCTACGGGGGTCCTCATGCAGGGTATATGGCTGCCAAAGAAGTGTATAAACGCCATATGCCCGGCCGGATCATTGGGGTGAGTCGCGATACACACGGGAAGCCCGCATTGCGCATGGCCTTGCAGACACGGGAACAACATATTAAAAGAGAAAGAGCTACTTCCAACATATGTACGGCACAGGCCCTGTTGGCTACGATGGCCGGGATGTATGCCGTGTACCACGGACCGGAAGGCCTGAAAAAAATTGCCGGGAGTATCCATGCTATGACCGGAACGTTGAATGAAAGCTTGAAAACCCTTGGCTATGCCCAGGTAAATGACAACTTTTTTGATACCCTGAAGATACATATGCCTGATGTGCAAAAAAAGGAGCAAATACGGAAACTGGCCCTGCAAAGAGAAATTAATCTGAATTATTTCGAGCCCGGTTATGTGGGGATAAGCCTGGATGAGACCGTACATGAAGGGGACGTGCAGGACCTGGTTGACCTCTTTATCGAGGCTGCCGGAAAGAATACGTTTCCGGTTCACGTACAGACGGAGAAAATATATCTGGACCGGAAATTCGTACGACAAACGACTTTCCTGCAGAACGCCGTATTTCATAAATATTTTTCCGAAACAGAGATGATGCGGTATATCAAAAAGCTGGAGCGGAAGGATATATCCCTGACCCATTCGATGATCTCTCTAGGTTCCTGTACCATGAAGCTGAATGCTGCGGTAGAAATGCTGGCTGTTTCCTGGATGGAATTCGGGACGATTCATCCTTTTGTGCCTGCCGAACAGGTGGCGGGCTACCGCCGGGTGCTCGGCGATCTGAAAGAAGATCTGTTGAAAGTTACCGGATTTGCCGATATCACTTTTCAACCCAATTCGGGAGCTGCAGGGGAATATACCGGTCTCTCTATCATTCGCCGGTACCTGGAAGATAAAGGACAAAGTGAAAGAAATGTGGTGCTGATCCCCTCGTCGGCGCATGGCACCAATCCGGCCAGCGCTGTCATGGCGGGGATGAAAGTGGTGGTGGTGGATTGCGATGAACGTGGCAATATCAATGTGGACTCGCTACGGCGCCTGGCTGAAGAGCATAAAGACCGTCTGGCTGCTTTTATGGTTACGTATCCTTCTACGCACGGTGTTTTTGAAAGCCGGATAAAAGAAATGACCGGGATCGTTCATTCTTTTGGCGGACTGGTGTACATGGACGGTGCCAACATGAACGCACAGGTGGGGCTTACCAGCCCGTTGATGATCGGGGCCGACGTATGTCATCTGAATCTGCACAAGACCTTTGCCATCCCCCACGGTGGCGGTGGTCCCGGCGTGGGGCCGGTAGCTGTGGCGGAGCATCTGAAAGACTATTTGCCGACACATCCGCTGGTGCCTGTGGGTGGATCAAAAGGAAAGATCACCGTCGCTGCAGCACCTTACGGCAGTGCCCATATCCTGGTAATCTCACATGCCTATATGCGCCTGATGGGAAGTGAAGGCCTGAAAAAAGCCTCCAAAGTGGCAATACTCAATGCCAACTACCTTTCCAGGGCCCTGAAAGATCAGTTTAAAACCTTATATGCCGGTGAAACCGGCTATGTGGGTCATGAGATGATCCTCGACTGCAGGGAGTTCAAACATGTATCAGGCATCACCGAGACAGACATTGCGAAAAGACTGATGGACTACGGTTTCCATGCACCTACACTTTCTTTTCCGGTACACGGAACCCTTATGGTTGAGCCTACCGAGAGCGAATCAAAAGCCGAACTGGACCGTTTTGTGGCGACGATGAAAAATATCTATGATGAGATCATGGAGATACAGGAGGGGAGAATAGATCCTCAGGATAATGTTCTGAAAAATGCGCCCCATACACAGGAGGAAGCCCTGACAGATGAGTGGACTCATCCTTATACACGTACAAAGGCTGTCTTTCCTTTACCCTGGGTTTTGGAGAATAAATTCTGGCCGGCGGCAAACCGGGTGGATGATGCCTGGGGTGACCGGCATCTGATGTGCTCGGTAGAGGGATTGGAGCATTTTCCGGCCGAAGAAAAAAGTTAGTTGAACAGATCGTTGATGATCATATCCATAAGCGCTTCCATGCCGATCCCGAAAGCACGGGCCTGATCAGGGATAATGCTCTCTTTGCTGAGACCGGGAATGGTGTTGATCTCCAGGAAATAAGGAATGTTTCTTTGCAGGATAAAATCAATGCGTGTTATACCCCGGCAGCCCAGCACAGAGTAGATGTAAGAGGCGGTTTCCTGAATCAGGGTAATCTTGTCTTCCGGCAAACGGGCGGGCGTGATTTCCTCGGCCCGACCTTCCGAATATTTAGCCTGATAATCAAAAAACTCATTGTGACTGACGATCTCCGTCGGGGGGAAGATTATATCGCGCACTGAGGTCTTTAATACGCCGCAGGAGACTTCGGTACCCTCAATAAATTCTTCGATGATCGCTTCATCACTTTCCTCGAAAGCTTTCCGGATGGCAGGACCTACTTCCGAAGGTCTGGATACCTTGGACACGCCAAAACTGGAGCCGCTGGCATTGGGTTTGACAAACAAGGGATATCTCATCTCTCCCAGATCAGGAGGTGTCCATCCAGCAGTCTTGCGTACCAGAACGGAAGGGGCTGTGGGGATATTGTACTTCTCCAGAAATAGCTTACAGGCGAATTTGTTGAACGTCAGCGAGGAGGTAAAACTGTTGCACCCGGCATAGGGGAGCCCGATCATGTCGAAATAAGACTGCAACTTTCCGTCCTCTCCCGGACTGCCGTGGATGACAATAAATACTCCGTCAAAATGAACGGTTTCTCCGTCTGCCGGCAGGGTGAAAGCATTTTTGTCCACCGCAACCCTGTTGCCCTGAGGTGTCTCCCAGAACCATCCTTCACGGGTGATCAGGATAAGATACGTTTTGTAATACTTCTTTTTCAGGTGACTCATCACCTGTTTTGCACTTTTCAGGGAGATTTCATATTCCGACGAATACCCCCCGGCCAGTATGGCAATATTTTTGATTTTGTTCTCCATGTACTTTGTCAATTGTTGCCGGCAGCTTGTCTGAATTTCTAATCTTTGGATTCTTTCTTCCAGTCACGGATGAGAAACCCCTCCCCATACCTGACTACTTCCAGTTTCTGCCTGGCTTTCCAGCCCAGTTCGTCAATATCATCCATGGGAAGCGTTACCGCATAGCTGGCTCCTCCACCCAGTTTTTGCAAAGTGCGGATGTGTTTTTTGGAAAGTTTTCTGCGTGCCATAATATGAATTTTTTAAATAATGTAAGAAATAAATATTTAAATACATATTAAAATAAATATTTAAATACATATAAAACAGTAGATAAAGTTAAATATTAAATCATTAAAAAACAAATAGGCAAGATAGAAATGAACGTGGTTCAGGGAATGGAGAACATCTATCTGTCTGTTCTTCAGTCGCTATTCATCGTTCGTCCTTCCATATACTTTTTCCATTTCCGGATCACCTGTTCCATGTCCTCGGGCAGGGGAGAGTCGAAAGACATGGTTTTGCCGGTGGAAGGGTGGATAAATTCCAGTGATTTGGCATGCAGGGCCTGTCGCGGCAGGATATTGAAGCAGTTTTTCACGAACTGTTGGTATTTACTGAAGGTGGTTCCTTTCAGGATGCGATCACCTCCGTACTCAGCGTCGTTGAACAAAGGGTGCCGGATATACTGAAAATGAACACGTATCTGGTGAGTGCGTCCAGTTTCGAGGCGGCACTCCACCTTACTGATGTATCCGAGGTCTTCCAGCACCCTGTAATGGGTGATGGCCGGTTTGCCCTGCGATCCGTCGGGAAATACAAACATCTTAGTACGGTCCCTGAGGTTGCGGCCTATGTGTCCTGCTATGGTTCCTTCCTGATCCGGAGGTGTGCCCCATACGAGGGCTATGTATCTTCTTTTTACCGTATGAAGAAAAAATTGTTTGGCCAGTTTATTCATGGCTAGCTCATTCTTGGCAATCACCAGGATGCCGGTGGTGTTTTTATCGATACGATGCACCAGCCACGGCCTGGTGTCTTCTTCACGAAAAGCCGGCTCATCCTTCAGGTGCCATGCCAGGGCATTGACCAGGGTGTCTGTATAGTTCCCGTAACCGGGGTGTACCACCATGCCCGCAGGTTTATTGATGACCATCAGGTCGTTATCTTCATAAAGGACATCCAGGGGAATGTTCTGGGGGACGATCTCGATCACACGGGGAGGATGCGGGAGGACGATGGTGATGGTCTCTCCGGGTTTAACCTTGTAGCTTGGTTTGACAGGCTGATTGTCCACCATGATATTGCCGGCAACCGCTGCATTCTGAATGCGGGTACGGGAGGTGCTTTCCAGTCTGTTGATCAGGTATTTGTCTATGCGTAATGGTTTCTGACCCGCATCTACGGTGAAACGGTAGTGTTCATACAGTTCCTGTGGATCATTTTCCTTGTCGGTCATGCCTGGCAGATTAACGGGAGATGACAAAACGGGTACGATAAACAAGCCGGCCGTTCTGACGGACCACCAGGAGATAGAAGCCGTTGTGAAGCCCGGAGATATTTACCGATCTTTTAAATCCTTTGTGTCGGTACAAAGTCCTTCCGGTCATGTCGAGGAGGATATATTCGGGGTTTTGTATTTCCCGGTCATTGTATTTGATATACAAATGATCTTTTGCCGGCTGGGGATAGACGGTCCAGTCTTTGTTGTCCCGTTCGTGTGACGGGACGGAAGCCAGAAGATCATGACCCGTGACCGGCCGTACCATGATTGAGCCCGGGATGGTGGAAGACAGCCACTGGCCGTTGACATAGATCTGGTTCTTGTCCTGGTTGTTCCGGTTCCTGTCAAAACCGACGTTCAGAAAAACAGATGAATTTTGTTGCCATCCGACGTAAAAATCTCCTTCGGGGATTACTACTGCCGAGTCGAAGGAATAGGTGGTGAAACAATTCAGGCTGTCCCGGAAAACAGGAGACTGACTGCTTTTCTGATAAATATTTTCTCCGGGATTGTTCCCTTCTGCTGCCCAAACCATCAGATTGAATGTTATATTGTTGGCATCTTTCCAGGATTCATTGAAGTAGATTTGGATGGCCTGAAGGGTATCGGGTTTATAGGCATGAAAACGGATGGCCACTGCAGCACGGTCCATACCGTTGCCGCTTAGACCGTACCCTGCTTCGGCCGAGCCGTCATCGTAAGCAAAATAGTTCCGGAAAACCTGATAATAAGTGACGGTGTCGTTTATCTTGGGATCGAAATTGTCGGTGATAAGATAGCTTCGCACCCGAAAGATCACCGAATCGGGTGCGGGAGAGTTGAAGGTATAGATAAGGGGTGAGGCATAGGTTTTTGTGGTAAGGGGCCCTATGTTTACGGCGCCTCCCGTATAGGCATGTGATTGCTGCCCTGTGAAAAGGTCGGTGATCTCGAATTGCCTGGTGACATTGCGGACGATGGTGTCGTTATTGCGGTAGGTCACCGGCAGGAAACTACCCATTTCCGTCAGATAAGTCTCCCTGAAATGCCGCCAGGGCATGGCCTCATAAGTTTTCAGCACCGACTTTAACGGGGCAGTTATGGCAACATCATGCATGACCGTATCGTCTTTGAAACGGTCCCGGTCCAGATAAACGTAATCAATATTCCACTGGTCGCAATTGCCGACCCTGCCCGGATCACTGGAGTTATAAGAGATACTGGCATAATTGCGAAAGCGGAAACGAAACCCTGCATGCAGAAAAGCTGTGTCTTGCACCGGCAGGATGACTATGCGGAAAGGAGTGATGGTGTCTGGCGCCAAGGAGTCCCCCGGGATGTTCCATACCGTATGCCATGTCTGCTGAAGAGGGGCATAGAAATCCAGGCAGAGGGAGTCGTCCTGATTGGGAAAGTCGCCCAATCCTTGTGGTTGATAGTAAAAACTGAAAAAGATATTGCTTGCGGGAGAATAATTCAGGTACAGCGGTTTACTGGTTAAATGGTCGGCAATGAAAGGAAATGGTTGAGTGTCCGGATACAGGGATCCTTTTTCGTTAATGGCATCCAGTGTGGCGATGCCTATGGTAGGTGGAGAGACTCCCAGAGTCTGGTTGACATACACATCCCGGTCTGACCAGAAGGCCGGATCAGGATAAACACGATACGTGGAAAAATCATCTAAAAACGGCAGGGACAGGGTGTCCGGTGTCTGCAGGCTTTTGGCCGTATGCTTCAGGATCCCGGTATATGCTTTTCTGACAGAAGGATTGGAGACCAGGGGAACCAGCATTTCCTGTGCAGAAAGCGGTAGCCCCGTGATAAGAAGTATCAGGATAGACAGAAACTTATTTTTCATTCGGCACAGGTAATTCTTCGATGGTTATTGTATCGGGAGCCGGCAATTTGGCAGAGTCGAGGGTGAGCCACAGGTAAACAGAGGACCCCACCGGTACAAACTGGTCTTCCTTGAAAGGAGGACTTTGTTTCCAGACGAATGCGGCCATGGAATCATCAGCATTATGAACGGTGGAATCATATACCATGGCTCCTTTGTTCAGGGCGGCACTGATAATTACCTGCTCGGCTTTTGTCATCGTCATCCCTGTGAAATCGGGTAAAGGCGTTTTTTGATTGCTCAGCCCCTTTCCCAGGACAAGATCGACCGGTACTCCTTTCTCGAGCGAATCGCCGGGTTTCAGCTCCCGCTCCTGATACGTTTCTTTCAGAACATTGTTGATGGCGATATCGGGGACATACTTAAGATTGCCCAACTGAAACCCGTTTGATTCCAGGAGCGCCTTAGCCTGACGCAGCGAGTAACCTACCACATAAGGTACGGGAACAATCTCCGGCTGTATGGCGTTGATGATGAGAAAGATTTTTCTTCCTTTTTTTACCATGGATCCGGCTTTGGGATTTTGCTCGACGATGGTCCCGGGCGGAACTTCTTTCGTATATACCGAATCCTGAACAACCAGGACGAAATGTTCTTTTTTGAGCAGGGGCTGACATTCATCCACTGTCAGGCCGTAGAAATCGGGAACCTCTTTTTTTTGACCGTGACGGGTATAGATCCTTAACCAGACCAGGACGAGAAAGATAAGGGAAATGGTGATCAGAAAGGCATAGAGGAGATTTTTAAGAAAAACCTTGCTGATAAGAAATCGTCCCAGACTCATGCCACCAGGTGTGTTAATGGTTAATTAATAGAACGCAAAAGTAAAGATAAAATTATAGGCAGACAAGGGGCATGATAAAGTTAGGTGGATGACCTTTGAACAAAGCCGCAGATCATCCTTAAGCAAACACCTGAGCTCTCAGGCGGGGATTTGTAAATAATGAAAGATAAGTATGAGAAAAAATGGTATAAGGATTTTTTACACCTTGTGTCTCGGCTCGTCGGAAACAGAAAGTTTCTTCCGTCCTTTGATGCGGCGGCGCGACAAAACTTTCCGGCCATTGGCGGATGACATGCGTTCCCGGAAACCGTGTTTATTCTTCCTTTTGCGACGAGAGGGCTGAAATGTCCGTTTCATATCTGTAATTTCTTATTTGCCTGACCTATAAAAATGCTCCGCTGTAGTGCGGCGGATTAAACAGGCTGCAAAAGTAATGTTTTTTTTCAATACTCAAAAAAAATGTCTGGATATTTCAGGAGGAGGCAAACAGGATTTTTTTGGTTTCAAAAAAGGGTTCACTGAAATAAGCAGATACGGGGACCACAGTAATGTTTTGCAAGGCGGGAGAGATATGGTTTTCAATATTTCCGCCTGTCAGGTAGATAATGCCGCCCTGGCTGCCGGGAGCAGGTTTTTTGAGCAGGTGGCGGGTCTGCTGGCGGAAAACATCAAACTTACTGACCGCACGTCCTGTGACGAAAGTGTATCGGTTTTTTAGTTCTTCCGCCCTGATTTTTTGACAGGTGACGTTCCTGAGCTGTAGATCACCGGTGAGGGCTTTCACCACCCTGATCTTTTTCCCGATACTGTCGATAAGATGAAAATGAGATTCCGGAAAAAGTATAGCCAGCGGCAGACCGGGAAGCCCCCCTCCCGTACCTACATCCACGACATGCTCTCCCGGAAGAAAAGGCCGGAATTTGGCAATGGCCATGGAATAAAGGATATGGTGTTCATACAGGTTATCTATGTCCTTGCGGGAGATGACATTAATACGTTCGTTCCAGTAGAAGTATCCTTCGGCAAGTTGTCCGAGAAGGGATATCTGTTTATCGTTTAATTCCGGGAAATAGGCAAGGATCCTGCTCAGACCGTGATGCATGGGTTATGGCTTGGTGTCGCTGTTTTTTTTCAGAATGTTGTAAAGAAGCTCCTTGGCACGGAACAACTGGGCTTTAACGGTACCTAGCGGAAGGTTAAGCTCATTGGCGATTTCTTCATAGGAATATTCCTTGAAATATCTTAATACAATCAGGTCCTTATACCTGGGTTTAAGTTGGTCCACTACGCTGCGCATAAGCACTGCTTTCTGACTCTTGATCATGTTTTCTTCCGGGTCGGGTGCGCTTTCCTGGATGGTCAGGGGGATTCCGTTTTTGTCGTTATGGTCCTGATCAATAGATATCAACGGGGTGCGTTGCTTCCGGATAAAATCAATACAGTTGTTGGTGGCTATTTTAAAGAGCCAGGTGCTGAAAGCAAAATCCGGAACATACTGTTGCAGATTTTTGAAGGCTTTTCCGAAAGTTTCGATGGTGAGGTCTTCGGCATCGGTAGAGTTGTTTACCATCTTGAGTAACATGTAATAAATAGCATCACGGTATCTGCTCATAAGCTTTGAGTAAGCCTGCTGATCGCCCGACAGCGCCCGGTTGACCAGATTCAGATCTCTTTTGGCTTTTTCAGATAAGTTGTTGTTCGTCTCACTCACTCCCATGATGTTTTTGCTGTTCGGGAAAGATTGGTTAACCAGACAATAAAATATATGAATGGAATGATCAGGTCATAAAAAAACGAAGATAATAATAATTGTTTTTCCGCCAAACGTTTTTTAGCATGTGCGAAAACCACACTCATAACAGTCCATCTGAGGATGATTGCCCCGGTTGGAATAACCGGTGAAACAGGAAGAAAAAAAAGCAGTCCTGCCGAGAGAAAAAAGAGAATACGGGATATTAATTCTCCACCCAAGAGCAGTTTGCTTGTCCGGGTGTAGTAGCGGGCCGTGGTGATGTGTCTTTTTTTGTTCAGGAACCATTGTCGCCAGGTCCGGGGAGGGACCGACAAGGTTTTGGCCTGGGGATCCGTTTCGATGCGTGTATTGTTCTTGTTGGCTAACCGGTTGACCAACAGGTCGTCATCCCCTGAAGCTAACTTAACGAAATACGTACGTTTGCTGATCTCATAATACAAAGGTTTACGGTATGCCATATTACGGCCTACACCCATGTAAGGATGGCCCCGCAAGGCAGCACCCAGGTATTGGACAGCGATGAAAAAACTTTCGTAACGGATAAAACGGTTCAGCATCCCTTTTTGAGGAATAAAGCCGCCGTATCCGAGAACGATGGAGGTTTTTTTTGTGAAATTACGGGCCAAAAGACGGATCCATTGATTGGAGGCCGGTTTGCAGTCGGCGTCTATGAATAACAGCCATTCGTTTTTAGCTGCTTTGGTCCCCACCAGCACCGCCAGTTTCTTCCCGTGCGAGAAACGGGCATCTTTGTTGATCGTGGTGTATTTAAGATGCTTATACTGACTACTCAGATTTTCCAGAAAGATTTCGGTATCATCGGTAGAAGCGTCATTGACGACAATAACTTCGTAATCAGGATAATCCTGTGTAAGGACCAGCGGAAGGAACCGTCTTAAATTACCTTCTTCGTTTCTGGCACATATAATAACGGATACGGGAATATCCGTCTTTTTTTTCACAGGGATCTTCCTGAAACCTACCGCCGCATAATAGCGGAGATAATAAAAAAACTGGACGACGAGGGATATCCCGGCAAAAATCAGAACAATATCAGTGAATCTTAAACTCAAGGGCATTGTGGAAAGTTGACTGCAAGTTTATCAAAGATTTCCATGGCTTGCAAATCTTTTACCGGAAGTTTTATGAAACGCTAAAAACCGGTTGTGAAGATCAGGAAAAAGAAAATGAGTGTACCCCCGGATTGGTCAAAGAATATTTTTCACGGGATCAGTGTATATTTGCATCGAAAAATTTGTGTAGGTTTGTCCGAAATCACCGGATATGTTTTTTTCATTAACAGACAGGGACAAGACGACAAGAGCACGTGCCGGGATCATACAGACCGGACACGGAGAAATCATGACTCCGGTATTTATGCCTGTGGGAACAGCCGGAAGTGTGAAGGCGGTGTCTCAGCAGCAGTTGGAGGAAGAGGTGAAAGCGTCCGTTATCCTGGGGAATTCCTATCATTTATACCTGCGTCCCGGATTGCAGGTACTGGAAAAAAGCGGGGGTTTGCACCGTTTCATGAACTGGGAACATTCGATACTGACCGACAGTGGAGGGTATCAGGTGTTCTCCCTGACGGAAACCCGCAAACTCACGGAGGAAGGAGCCTGGTTTCATTCCCATATTGATGGGTCCAGGCATCTTTTTTCGCCCGAAAAGGTAGTGGACATTCAGCGTGTGATCGGGTCGGATATCATGATGGCTCTGGACGAATGTACCCCTTATCCCTGTACATATGAATATGCAAAAGAGTCACTAGCTCTGACCCACCGCTGGCTTGGGAGGGGATGGAAGCATTTTCAGGAGAGCAAACCGTTGTATGATCATGATCAGGTGTTTTTCCCCATTGTCCAGGGAAGTGTCTATCCTGATCTGCGGGAAACATCGGCTAAAACAATTGCTTCCTATGACGCGGAAGGATATGCCATTGGAGGATTGTCAGTGGGTGAGCCAACGGAAAACATGTATAATATGGTGGACCTGGTATGTGACATCCTTCCGGAATCCAAACCCCGTTATTTGATGGGTGTGGGGACCCCCGTTAATATTCTGGAATCCATTGCACGTGGAGTGGATATGTTTGACTGCGTCATGCCCACACGCAATGCCCGCAACGGCATGTTGTTCACCCATGAGGGAATCATCAACATTAAAAACCTCCAGTGGAAGGAGGATTTTTCCCCCATCGACACGCTAGGCCCTTCTTTATATAGTAAAGTTTATTCCAAAGCTTATTTGCGGCACCTGATCCTGTCAAAAGAAATCCTGGGTGCACAAATCGCTACCATACACAATTTAAGTTTTTATATTTGGTTAGTAAAGCGGGCAAGAGAAAAAATACAGGAAGGGAACTTCGGAGCGTGGAAAACGGAAATGGTTGAGAAAATCGGTAAAAGACTGGCACCGGCGTGAAAAAACTGGATATATATATCACCAGGAAATTTCTGGGGACATTTATTTTTTCCATTGTCCTGATTTTAGGCGTCGCCGTGGTCTTCGATCTGAGTGAAAAACTGGATAATTTCATTGACCATCAAGCTCCTTTCAAAGCCGTGGTCTTTGAGTATTATATGAATTTTATCCCGTATTTTGCGATCCTCTTCAGTTCGTTGTTTGTGTTTATCTCTGTAATCTATTTTACTTCCAAAATGGCATACAACTCAGAGATTATTGCCATTATCAGCAATGGAATCAGTTTTTACCGGCTGCTGGTTCCTTATATGTTTTCAGCTTTAGTGATCGCACTGGGGTCGTTTCTTATTTCGAACTTCCTGCTGCCCCATGCCAATGCCCGGAGACTGGCTTTTGAAGAGGAGTACGTTGGACGAACACGAAACTATCGTTCCAATACGTATAATATCCACCGTCAGGTACGGCCGAACCTCTATGTGTATATGCAGAGCTATTCTCCTATCAGCAAGGTGGGACAAAAGTTTTCGATGGAGAAGTTTGATGAAAAGGGAAGACTGCAAAGCAAAATGGTTGCCAGTTCTGTGAGATGGGATACCGCAATCTGTAAATGGAATGCCCGCAATTATTACATCCGGGTTATCTCTGACAGCCTGCATGAAAAAATTGAAAAAGGATCCCGGATAGATACGACGTTTTTTTTGACGCCCAAAGACCTGGCTTCCCGGAAAAATATTACGGAGACCCTTAATCTGGGGGAACTGAAACAATTTGTGCGAAACCAGCGGTTGCAGGGGGCGGAAAATATTGAGGAATATGAAATCGCCCTGTACAACCGTTTTTCTTCTCCTTTTTCTGCCTTTATTCTGACACTGATTGGATTATCTTTGTCTGCCAGGAAAATGAAAGGAGGAATAGGTGTGCAGATTGGCACGGGCATTGCCCTCAGTTTTACCTATATTCTTTTTATGCAGTTTTCTTCACAGTTTGCTATCGGAGGGAATATGGATCCTATCCTGGCATCCTGGTTGCCGAACATCATTTTTGCCGTTATTGCCATGGTAGTATTTTTCATGACTCCCAAATAAATGCTGTGACCGATGTTCTTGAAATGACTAAGTGGAAGGACAAAAGGTTAGGGGAGCAGACTGCATTTTTTCCCGATAATATTTTTTTTACTAATGGGGATTTTGTAATGTTGCATACCGAAAATATGTTTAAAAGCATTTTTATGTAAGATAAGATTGTAATCATTAACTTAAATACAGGATGGGTTTAAAAAGAAAAATTCATGAATTACAGAAGCGTCGCGAGGAGGTTTTGCAGGGAGGCGGAGAGAAAGCGGTGCAGAAACAGGTATCGATGGGGAAACTCACGGCCCGCGAACGTATTGTCGCATTGCTGGATAAGGGGTCTTTCAACGAGTATGATATGTTTGTTGAACATGAAGCCCGTGATTTTGATATGGATAAGAAGACCCTTTACGGGGATGGGGTTATTGTAGGTACCGGGACGATACATGGCAGGCCGGTAGCTGTATTCGCCCAGGATTTTACCGTTGCCGGAGGTTCTCTGGGGTTGATGCACAGCAGGAAAATAACCAAGATCATGGATCATGCTTTGAAGATGCGCATGCCTTTGATCGGGATCAATGACTCTGGAGGTGCCAGGATACAGGAAGGCGTGAACTCGCTGGCCGGATATGGGGAAATCTTTTACCGGAACACGATCTCTTCTGGAGTGATCCCACAGATTTCCGTGATATTGGGACCTTGCGCCGGTGGCGCCGTATATTCTCCGGCACTGACCGATTTTGTGTTTGTGGTGGATAATATTTCCAAAATGTTTATTACCGGACCCAGTGTGATCAAGACGGTGCTGGGGGAAGACATCTCTATGGAAGATCTGGGAGGAGCCAATATTCACAGTACCATTACCGGCAATGCCCATTTCTTTGCAAAGAATGAGAAAGAATGTTTCGGTCAGATACAGAAGCTGCTCTCTTTTATCCCCTGGAATAACGAGGAGAAATCCCAGAAAATAGCATCCAAACCTCCCAGAAGGGATTACAAGATCGAAGATATTGTTCCGGCGGATCCGAAACTTCCCTATGATGTCAGGGATGTCATTAAAGCCGTAGTGGACGACTCTGATTTCTTTGAGATTATGGAAGGATGGGCCCGGAACCTGGTGATCGGTTTCGGACGTATGGGAGGCCGTACCGTCGGCTTTGTCGCCAACCAGCCTATTTACCTGGCCGGGGTGCTGGATGTGGACTCTTCGGATAAGGCAGCGCGTTTCATCCGGTATTGTGATGCATTCAATATACCGATTATAACACTTGTCGATCTGCCGGGATATCTGCCCGGAGTCGATCAGGAACATGCCGGGGTCATACGCCACGGCGCCAAGGTATTATATGCATACAGTGAAGCTACCGTTCCGAAAATGACCGTGATTATCAGAAAAGCATACGGCGGAGGGTATATTGCCATGAGTTCCAGGCATTTGAGAGCAGACTTCGTATTTGCCTGGCCATCGGCCGAGATCGCTGTGATGGGCCCTGAAGGTGCTGCCAATATTATTTTCCGAAAGGAGATAAGCGAGGCCGAAGACCCAGAGAAAATGAGAAAACAAAAAGTTAAGGAATACAAGAATAAATTTGCCAACCCGTATGTGGCTGCTGCAAAAGGCTATGTTGATTCGGTAATCGAACCGGGAGAAACAAGAAAACTGCTGTTGCATGCTATCGAAGTGTCAAAGAATAAGGTAATCTCTGTCCCGAAGAAAAAACATGGCATCCCTCCGTTTTAATCACTCTCTTTTATCCTAATCATATAAAAGTAGAAAAATATTTTCCAGATGGAAGCGAAAAAAGAAAAAAAGCCCACTGCTTTTCTCAATGTTGACGGAACGGAGTATAAAACAATTTTACCGGAAGATTTTGAGCAGCTCAGAAAATATCATATGCCTGAACCGGAACATATCCGTTCGTTCATTGCCGGAACCATTCAGAAAGTCAATGTAAAGGAAGGACAGCAGGTGAAAAAAGGAGAAAAACTCCTGATCCTGGAGGCTATGAAAATGAAAAACCGTGTGCTGGCACCTTTGGCAGGCAAAGTGAGGAAAGTTTATGTAAAAGAAGGAGAGAATGTAATAAAAAATCAACTTTTAATAAAGTTGGAATTATCCAAAGCATAGCTCAGAGTTGTTCTGACCAGGTCAGGTAATTTCCGGGCAACGTGATATCCGGAGGAGGGTCATCAAAAAGGCCGTACACAGAAGATCCACTGCCGGAAACGGAAGCAAACCAGGCGCCTCCGGCATACAGTTTTTTCAGTAAGTGCCGGATGACGGGGAAATCCCGTGAAAGAGGCTCTTCAAAACAGTTGATAAGGTATTTTTTCCAGTCGTGATGGGGGTGGACCCATGCATCTATCAGGGAGAGGCCTCCTGAGGAGATATCGGATTTTTGATACATACGGCTTGTGTCGGAGGTAAAACCCGGAAAAATGATCAGAATATAGGTGCCATGCAGGTCCAGGGGTACGGGGGAGAGTATTTCTCCTTTTCCGGAAGCCAGAGCCGGTTTATTGTCCAGAAAAAAAGCACAATCGCTACCCAATTGAGCGGCCAAAAGATGTAACTCGCGGAAGGAAACAGGAAGGGAGAACAGCTGTTGAATCGCTTTCAGGGTAAAAGCCGCATCTGACGAACCTCCCCCCAGTCCGGCTCCGGCAGGGATTTGCTTGTGCAGATGGATCTTAATCCCGGGCAGATCATATCGTTGCTGCATCAGGTATGCTGCTTTATAAACAAGGTTGTCTCTGGTACGGCCGGGTAGGGAAAAGCCGCTCATCCTGAACCAAATTTCCCGGGAAGTTACTGAAGGCAGGATTTCCAGGATATCACACCACCCGACAGGATATAAAATGGTTTCTATCATATGAAACCCGTCAGAACGTTTACGCAGAATACGCAAACCCAGATTTATTTTGGCATTGGGATAAACAATCATGGTTGAATTTTTCCGCAATAAAGATAAATGAATATCCGGATTGGGCCTGCAAGCCGGGATAGAAAAATTTATGAACAGAAATTTTTATTTTTTAACACGCGATGTGTAAAAGTATATAAAAAACGATAGGTCACGTCAGGATCATTTCGTAATTTTGATCAGTATAAAATCAATAAAATGGCAGGAAGGGAAATTAAAAAGAAAAACGTCGGGAAACCACCCGTAGCAGAGGATATTGGGAAGATACCGCCACAGGCGGTGGAACTGGAAGAAGCTGTTCTGGGAGCGATCATGCTGGAAAAAGATGTGATCCTTTCTGTTTTGGATATTTTGATCCCCGAGAGTTTTTACAAGGAGACACACCAGAAAATTTATACGGCGATCGTTGAGTTATCACAACAACAGAAACCGATAGATATTCTTACCGTTAAGGAAGAGTTGAAGAAAAGGGGTGAGCTGGAAGAGGTAGGAGGAGCTTATTACCTGTCTCAGTTGACCAGCCGCATTGTTTCATCCGCCCATGTAGAATATCATGCGAGGATCATTGCTCAGAAGTTCATACAGCGAGAGCTGATCCGTGTTTCTTCTGAAATACAGCGTCGTTCTTTTGATGAGAGTATCGATGTGGACGATCTGCTGGATTTTTCCGAGCAGGAACTGTTTCAGATCGCCGAAGGCTATATCAAAAGGGAGACCTCCAAGATCAATGTACTGGTACATAAGGCCATTGAGCAGATCCAGGAAGCTGCCAAACGGGAAGATAGCCTCAGCGGGGTACCTTCCGGGTTTACCAAGCTCGACCGCATGACCTCTGGCTGGCAAAAATCCGATCTGGTGATCATTGCCGCCCGGCCATCCATGGGAAAAACGGCTTTTGCTCTTTCCATGGCCCGTAATATTGCCATTGACCATGAACGGCCGGTGGCGATATTTTCGCTAGAAATGTCTTCCCTGCAACTGGTTAATCGCCTGATAGTCAGTGAGACAGAGCTGCCTGTGCAAAAAGTGCGGAATGGAAGACTTACCGATAATGAATGGAAAATACTGGAAGACAGGATCAAAAAACTGATCGAAGCGCCTATTTACATTGATGATACTCCGGCCATTTCACTGTTTGAATTCCGGGCCAAATGCCGGCGTCTGAAAATGCAATATGGGGTGGAACTGGTCGTGGTGGATTACCTGCAACTGATGACCGCTCCCACAGACAACAAAGGAAGCCGGGAACAGGAAGTGAGCTCTATCTCCCGGACGCTGAAAACAGTGGCGAAGGAACTGGATGTGCCGATTATTGCTTTGAGCCAGTTAAACAGATCAGTGGAAATGCGGTCGGGAAACAAACGACCGCAACTGTCCGACCTGCGTGAGTCTGGGGCCATCGAGCAAGATGCCGATATGGTTTTGTTTATCCACAGGCCCGAGAAATACAACATCACCGAGTTTGAAGACGGTAATCCTACCGTCGGCGTAGCCGAGATTATTCTGGCCAAACACAGGAACGGCCCCATCGGAGATGTACGGTTGCGGTTTGCCGATAAACTCGCCCGCTTTACAGACCTTGAAGATTATGAGAAAATGCTGGATTCCGGAATAGACACCCCCACGACCATGACCTATAGCTCAAGAATGAATAACGAGCCGGAATCCCACGGTGGGAAAGGATTCTATGAGGACAATACACCTTTCTGAACCAATATCCCGGCTTTTGGAAAAACCCTGCCGGTTTAGGAGTTACAGAATTTTTTTTAATTCTTCCAGCCTTTGTATCTCATACCCGGGCCGGGAGTCATGGGGGGCTCCGGAGGGATTGAACAAGACCGTCTCTATATTTGCATTGGCAGCACCCCGGATATCCGTTTCCGGATCGTCACCGATCATAACAGAGGCTTGAGGCGTGCTGTTTGTCAGGTGCAAAGCATATGTGAAAAAATCCGGATGGGGTTTGAGAATGCCTGCCATCTCGGAGGTAATGGTTTTCTCGAAGTAAGGTTCCAGACCACTGTTACGAATCTTGGTAAACTG
Organism: Bacteroidales bacterium; assembly: GCA_021157415.1. Classification (GTDB taxonomy): domain Bacteria; phylum Bacteroidota; class Bacteroidia; order Bacteroidales; family VadinHA17; genus DRPN01. The sequence continues at coordinate 17,922 of JAGGWN010000041.1, forward strand.
TACTTCGTTAAACCCGTTGGTCAACAGAAACAGTTTGTATTTGGGCTTCAGGTATTCCAGGATATCGATGGCACCGTCCACCAGACCGGTCATGGTTTTGCTGGTCTCGATATAATCATGATCCAGCTTACGGGCCAGCGTCATATCCGGGATCCCCAGCTCTTGTAATGTCAGAAAAAAACGTTTCCATCGCAGGGTCTGTTTGTCTGTTTTACCCTGGCGGTAGGCTGCCCATAATGCATCGTTGTACTTGTGATATACTGTATTGAGATGATCGAAAGAAATGCCTTTTTTCCGGAAGCCGTATTTGTCATATAGAACATGAAAAGCCTTGCGGGAATTGGTATTGAAGTCCCACAGAGTATTGTCGAGATCAAAGAAAACCGATTGATACTTTTTCTTCATAATCTTATCTTTCTGTATAAAAGCCCTTAAAAAAGAGAGCTTCTTTCGTTCCGGTCAAAAATAATGTATTATTTTTGGATATTCTAAGACTAATCATCCGTGACCGGAATTTAACCCAATTGAATCCATGCGTTTTAAAGATTACCCGTTCGATCCTGCCATACTTGAAGGAGTACGTTCTTTTGGCTTTGAGGAACCTACCGACATACAAAAAGCCAGTATTCCCCTGATCCTGGAGGGAAAAGATGTGATCGGCTGTGCACAGACGGGTACCGGGAAGACCTGGGCTTATGCCTTACCGGTGATACAGCAGATCCTTACCCGGAAAGACAGGGGCCAACATCCTTCCGTGCTTATCCTGGCTCCTACGCGTGAACTGGCCATTCAGATTGACCAGCAGTTTGAAGGACTTACCTATTACTCGGATGTCAGCTCCATGGCCATATACGGAGGGGGTGATGCCTCCGAGTTCGAGCAGCAGAAACAAGCCATCCTGAGGGGGGCCGATATCCTGATTGCTACGCCGGGACGGCTACTTTCCCATATCAATCTGGGATATACCCACCTTGAGAGAATATCGGTCCTCATTCTGGATGAGGCAGATCGTATGTTGGATATGGGATTTAAAGAAGATATTATGCGGATCATAAACAGGCTGACGGGGAAAAGACAGACCCTCCTTTTTTCAGCCACCATGGCACCGGAGATAAGGCGGTTTGCAAAAAAAATCATGAATAACCCTGAAGAGATAGACTTTGAGGTGTCCAAACCTGCAGAAGGTGTGCTTCAGGCAGTGTATATTACCGTCGAAAGAAATAAAACATCCGTATTAAAAAAATTGCTTCAGGACCAGGAACTGGATCATGTATTGATCTTTTCCGCTACTAAAAAGAGCGTGAAAGAGCTGGAACGGGAATTCAAAAGAATGGAATTCCCCGTGCAGGCCATTCACTCGGATCTGACCCAACCCGAGCGCAATGAGATCCTTCGCAAATTCAAAAGCAAGAAATTGCCCATCCTTGTTGCTACGGATGTAATTTCAAGGGGTATTGATATTGATGATATCGATCTGGTGATCAATTACAATGTACCTCAGGATCCGGAGGATTATGTTCACAGAGTGGGCAGGACAGCACGTGCCAAAAAATCAGGCGTGGCCATCACCCTGGTAAGTCCGGAAGAAAGCTATAAGCTGAAAAAAATAGAACGACTGATCGGTTATTCTATCTACCGGATGCCGGGGAGTGAAGAAGAAAAAGAACCGGAGAGAAGAGACCGCAGATCCCGGGGTGGAGCAACGAAAAGACAGGGGCATAAAGGCAGAAGGCAAAAATAATCCTTCTTTGCAACAACCTTTGCTACCAGCTTCGCTAAAGCTTAGGAAGACAAAGAAAGCTACGGTAGTCAAGGGAAGCTTCGATGGGCGAAGCAGGGCAGGGAAGTTCCGGTGTACGCCGGACGGCGGGTATGCTTAGGGATAACGATCTGCAGGTATGTTCCCTGGCGTCTGCTTTCCTCGCAGAGACCAAATATACGGATGCCATTCCTGAGCTCATACAAGCTGTGGTCCATGAGACCGATCCGAAAATAAAAAAGGAGATGAGCAAAAAACTGAAACGGCTGGAAAAGATCAGACGCGGAGAATAATGAAAAGCAAGGTTTATAAATGATTTTATCTTTTTTCCCAGAGGATATTGAACCCGTTTTCCACAATATAAAACCCAAAATGCTTTCTATTTGACAAACCGGGTTTATTTATTGTCGTAATCCTTTCCGTCTTCCAGCACTCTTTTGCGGGTTGTGTCAAGAGCCAGGTTAAAGAGACTTCTTCTGTTATCTGAAAAAGGCGTTTCAATGAAGTTCATATCGATGATCGTATAAAACAGATCGTCTGTAACAAAGGGAGTATGAATATTTTCTTTCATGCTCTTTGCTTTTTCAGGATACTTGTTTTTATAATATTCCGATAGCCAGACGATAAAAGGGACCTCCACATTGGCTTTTGGTAATATCTTTGAATAATCATGTCCGGCCCGGTTTCCTTCGTCATACACATTTTCGCCGTGGTCGGACAAGTAAATGGCGGCAGAGACCGTATTGTTTTCGGCAGAGGAATAAGTGTGTAATATAGTTATCAGGCTGTCCACGATGAAATCATTATATAATATAGAGTTATCGTATTGGGCAATGGTTCTTTCTTTTGAATGAGACCCTTTGAACAGATTAAATTTGTCCGGATATCTCCTGGAATAAGAAGAGTGGCTACCCATCAAATGAAGGACGATGAATTTCTTTTTAGCACTGTCGGCCAGTGCCCATATGAAAGGTTTAAACAGTTTGGAATCATAGGAAGGCGTGTAGGTGGCTTCAAAAGAAGAGTTGCTGGAGATATTTACAAAACGTTTATGATCGGATTTGTTGGCAAACACTGTCACCAGATTGTCCCAAACACCTATGGGAGATTGGTTGGAGATCCAGTATGTCCTGAACCCGGCGGAATGAAAAACATCAATAATATCCGTACTGTTTTTCAGTTCTTTCTTATTGTCCAGATTGGATTCCGAGAGCATGGATAAAACGCTGTTCAGGGTGTTTGAGTAGGCAGCTATGATATTGTCAAAGACAATGATGTCATCCCGGTGTTCCAGCCGGGGGGTGGTTTCACGGTCGTAACCATATACAGACATGTGATTTCTGTTACAGGACTCCCCCAGGATCAGGACAAAAGTCTGACATGCATCGGTAAGTGATTCGGCCTCAATATCTTTGGGGGTACCCTCTTCCATGGCTTGTTCATACAGTTTTATTTTATCGGCAAAAGAAAAAGCTGTTTTCACAAGCGGCGGCACCCCCTTCCGTATCAGCCTGCCATGCAGGATATTCTCTCCGATAAAAACAATCGAAAACAATAGAACGGTTGCCAGGGTATATTTCTCAATCCTGGACAAAAGCAGTGGTGCCGATTCTTTGAATGATAAAACGTACAGGGCTATAAAGGGTATCAGCAACAGTAATCCCCAGGATGCTTTCAGGTTGAAGAACTCCACGGACTCCTGAAGATTGGTATTGGAGATGATCAACAGACTGGTTAAAGTGACCGGTCCTTTCAGTATGATCCAGTGGGCTATTTCGATAAAGCCGAAAAGGAAATAGAAAAAATCAGCAAGCCGGTAAAAAATATTTTTACGGAATATTATAGCCGGAATGGTAAACAGAGGGACCCACGCCAGGTCGATCAGAATCGTTCTGGGGTCCATCAGGTCCGGGTCTATGAAATATCCTACAATCAACGGTGAAAAAACCAGCAGCATCAGATATCCCGGGTAGATAGCCGTTAAGCTTTTTAATACCGGATGATGAAATATTCTCATAACTTTATTCCCACGGATCATCGCTTAACCCTTGTATTGTTGCCGTATGATTCCTGCATGATCATGGTACTATCCTTATTATTTTGTTACTCCGGCTACAATGATCACATACTCCCCTTTGGGTTTGGTGCCTTCAAATTGTTCCAGCAACTCTCCCAAAGTGCCACGGAAGGTGGTCTCGTGGATTTTGGAGATCTCTTTGGAGATACTGGCATTGCGTTCTTTTCCTAAATGGTCATGCAGGTCTTTGAGAGTCCTCAGCAGGCGGTGGGGGGATTCATACAGCACTACGGTATGGGGAAGATGACATATCTCTTTGAGCCTTTTGTTGCGGCCTTTTTTGGCAGGCAGGAAGCCTTCGAAGAAAAAACGATCACAAGGGAGTCCGGAGTTAACCAGGGCAGGTACGAAAGCTGTCGGCCCCGGCAGTGATTCCACTGCAATGTCTTGTTCTATACAGGCTCTTATTAGTAGATAACCGGGATCGGAGATCCCCGGCATACCGGCTTCCGAGATCAGAGCCAGGGTCTGTCCTTCCTGCAGGCGACCCAGGATGGAGGGAACCATACGGTGTTCGTTGTCTTTGTGATAAGAGACCACCTGCTTCTCAATACCGAAATGCCGGAGTAGATTGAGCCCCTTGCGGGTGTCTTCAGCCAGTATCAGATCCACTTCCTGTAACACCCGGATGGCCCGTCGTGTGATGTCTTCCAGGTTGCCTACCGGGGTGGGAACGACATATAGCTTAGCCATTTTTAAGACTTTTTAGCTTGCGTTCAACCAGCTCACGGAATTCATGGACGGCTTCCTTTTTTTCATCCCACTGGAACCGGGACAGGAACGTATTTACCTGTTCGCGGGAAACCGCTTTGTTGATGAACTGTACGGTTTCTTCATATTTTTTGCTGTCACCGTCGAAGAGATCGCGGATAAACATGAATTTTTCATTCAATCCGATGGCCCGGTGCAGGTCGGAAAGAGGTCTGTTCTTGATCGTAGAGGACACATCCCGGGGATGAGCTTTCCCCAGACTTTCATTGCGGAAAGCCTGTTTTTTATCAAAAGTGTCGGAGAGAAAAACGGGTTTTTCTTTCTTTTCCTGTTTCGGAGATGTTTGTTCTTTGGAAACAGAGACCGGCTTCGTGGTCGGTTCTGCCACAGGTGGTGCTTCTGTTGGCGGTAGCTCTTCGTCTTTCACGGCTTTCCGGTCAGCAGGGGGCTCCTCCTGAAGTATATTTGCTTTTTCAACAACGGCGGATTTTGTTTTTGTCTTTTCTGGCTCCCCGTCAGATGCAGTAAAAAGAGCCTGTTGTATGCTTTTCTGCAACGTATGACTCAAGGTGCTGAAGTTTTCTTTCAGGTTTCTGAGTTTGGAAATTGTCAGAGACATTTCAAGGTCGTCCGGCAGGGAGGATTTTTGTATGCCGGAAAGAATATCTTCTATTTCTTCTATATCTTTAGAGAGAATTTCAAAAGCTCTTTCAACGTTCATAATCCGTAAACTATATGTATATTCGCATGATCACAAAGTTAACGATAATAATTCAGAAACAAATATATCATGTTCCTGGAAAGATCCATAAAAGGCAATAAAAAACAGGGTTTTATAGAGGTAATAGCGGGCTCTATGTTTTCGGGGAAAACGGAGGAGTTGATCCGACGTTTGAAACGAGCCCGTCTGGCGAACCAGAAGGTGGAGATTTTCAAACCGCTCATTGACCGGCGCTATTCGGAAGAGAATGTTGTATCGCACGATGCACGTACCATCCGTTCTACACCGGTGGATACCGCTGCCAACATCCTGTTGCTGGCCTATGATGTGGAGGTGGTGGGCATAGATGAAGCACAGTTTTTCGATATGGGGCTGGTTGAGGTCTGTAATCAACTGGCGAATCAGGGCACCAGGGTGGTGGTGGCCGGACTGGATATGGATTTTATGGGAAAGCCGTTTGGTCCCATGCCTGCGTTGATGGCCATAGCCGAGTATGTGACCAAAGTGCATGCCATCTGTATGCGGTGTGGCAACCTGGCTCATTATTCTTTCAGGAAGACTCCCGAGGAAGGTCAGCTATTGCTGGGGGAGAGGGATGTGTATGAACCCTTGTGCAGGGTTTGTTACCTGGAAGCCCTGGAGGAGAGAGATAAAGAACAAAAAAAAGATTGATCCTGTAATATGGCGGAATATACTCTACAGGAAATCGCAGAAGCGGTACACGGTAAGCAGGTTGGTACGGGGACCGGTAATATACGGGAAATACTAACCGACAGCCGTCGGGTTGTCTATCCGGCTGGAGCCTTGTTTGTTGCCCTGAAAGGGACTCATCATGATGGTCACCGTTTTATCCCTATGCTCTACCGGCAACAGGTGCGTTATTTTCTGGTAAGCCGTCTGCCGGAGCAACCGGCAGATTATCCCGAAGCCTGTTTTATTGAGGTTGGGGATACGCTGAAGGCCTTGCAACAACTGGCTGCCATGCACAGACGATCTTTCCGGAAACCTTTGGTGGCCGTCACCGGCAGCAACGGCAAGACCATCGTCAAAGAGTGGCTGGTGCAGGCCCTGGCGGGAAAGAAATATGTTGTACGAAGTCCGAAAAGCTATAACTCACAGGTGGGGGTTCCCCTGTCGCTGTGGCTCCTGGATAATACTTATGATTACGGAATCATCGAAGCGGGGATCTCCCGTCCTGGCGAGATGAAACGCTTACAGCAGATGATACGTCCGGATATAGGTGTTCTGACCAATATCGGAGAAGCCCACCAGGAGCATTTTTCCAGCCTGGAAGAGAAGCTGCAAGAAAAACTGACCCTTTTTAAAGATGCCGGCGTACTGATTTATCGTAAGATTCCCTGGGTTGATGAACAGATCCGGCAACAGTTTGGAAAAAAAGAAATGCAGTTGTTTGCATGGTCTGATGAAGAGGATGCCGATGTGAGGGTTATATCTATAGATAAAAAAGGAGATCATACGGATATAAAAGCCACATACTGCGGAAAAGAATATGAGATCACCATCCCCTTCACAGATGAAGCATCCGTAGAGAATGTCATCCACGTGTGGACCGTATTGTTTTATCTGCAATGTGAACCGGAGTATATTGCCCAGGCCATGCCAGGATTACAGCCTGTAGCCATGCGCATGGAGCTCAGGAAAGGGGTGCGGGGTTGTATGCTTATCAATGATTACTATAACTCCGATCTGCAGTCTTTGAGGATAGCTCTGGATTTTCTAAAGCAACAAAACAGCAAGCTGAAGAAAACCGTTATTCTGTCTGATATCCTGCAGAGTGGTAAGCCGAAAGCCGCTCTGTACCGGGATGTGGCAGGCCTCATAAAAGCGGGCGGTGTCGGTAAGTTTATCGGGGTGGGCCCTGATATCTCGGCCTTTGCAGGTTGGTTCCCGGAGGGGTCGGTATTTTATCCGGGGACTGAGGCTTTGCTGGAGTTTCTGCCCTCCATGGAGTTCAGGGATGAGGTGATACTGTTGAAAGGAGCCCGTAAATTTGCATTTGAACGAATCTCCGTTTTGCTGGAAGAGCAGGTACACCAAACTGTCCTGGAGGTAAACCTGGATGCGTTGACGCATAATCTCAATGTTTATCGTTCCCTGCTGAGGCCCGGTACACGTCTGATGGCCATGGTCAAAGCCTTTGCTTATGGCAGCGGAGCTTATGAGATCGCCCGGGCCCTTGAGTTCCAGCAGGTAGATTACCTGGCGGTGGCTTATGCAGATGAGGGCGTCATGCTCCGGCACGCAGGGATCAGGTTGCCCATTATGGTGATGAACCCCGAGATGTCGGCTTTCGATAAAATGATGCACTATTCGCTCGAGCCGGAGCTATACAACAGGGAGATCATGGAGGCTTTTATACAAAAACTGGCGTCGGCAGGCCTGCAGGACTATCCGGTACACCTGAAAATAGATACCGGTATGCACCGTCTGGGCTTCCTGCCGGAAGAAGCCGGAGCGTTGATTGACAGAATCACGAAGACAGAGACTTTGTATGTCCGGTCGGTATTTTCTCATCTGGCCGCCAGCGAAGCGCCGGAACAGGATGCCTTTACCCGGCAACAGATCAAAACATTCCGGGAGGTGGCCGGACGGATACAAGAGGCTTTGGGCTACAGGGTGCTGTGGCATATCCTGAATACAACAGGCATAGAACGCTTTCCGGAGGCACAGTTCGATATGGTACGACCAGGCCTGGGGATGTACGGGATCAGCGAAACCCTGAAAGGCCGGTTGCGGACAGTAAGCCGTTTCAGGAGCGTGGTGACACAGGTGAAAAGAGTGAAAACCGGTGATACGGTAGGTTACGGTCGTTCGGAAAAAGCCCGGCAGGAGATGACGATCGCGATAATCCCTGTCGGTTATGCTGACGGACTGATGCGCAGCCTGAGCGACCGGAAAGGGAAATTATTTGTGAAAGACACTCTGGTACCTGTCATCGGGAAAGTGTGTATGGATATGTGTATGGCAGATGTGACAGGCCTCGGTATCAAAGCCGGCGACCCCGTGGAGATTTTCGGGGATCACGTCCCGATAGAAGATTTGGCACGCTGCGGCGAAACGATTCCATACGAAATCCTGGCGGGCATATCGGCACGGGTGAAAAGGGTATACATCCGGGAAGGGTAGTGGGACACCGGAAACAAAGCAGCAGATTAGGGAATGTTATGTAATTTCCTGCAGAGTTACCGGTCTCTTACCGGCACTTTTGAAGATCGCTTCTATCACTCTCATATTGTGAAGTGCATCATCCAACGGAGTAGGCACAGGCTTGTTCTCAAGTAAAGCCAGGGAAAAAGCATCCGTCATCAGCATATACTGATCCACGGCGGTTGTCTTGAATATTTTTTCTCCTTTTTCATACTTGTAATAAATGGTAGCAGGTTTATCCGGAAGGGGATTAAAAGGAAGAGGCAGTTTTATCTGTCCGGTTGTTCCTGTGACCAGCAAATATTGATCTTCAAACATGAGGGTAGAACTGGTGAAAAGGGAGGTACCCTGCTCAAATTTCATCACTGCCGATGCCATACGGTCCACCTGAAACACAGGGTCGGTTTCCAGGATCCCAAAAACCTCTACAGGTTCTTCGTCGAAAAGATAACGGGCTGATGAAATGCTGTAACAACCGATATCCAGAATGCTTCCCCCGCCATATTCGCGGTAGTTACGGTAATCTTCAACGTCATCATTGAAATAAGTGAACGAGGAGATAACGGTACGTATCTTACCGATCATTCCTTTGGCGATCATTTGCCTGACTTGGTCCCATTGCGGATGAAAGCGATACATAAAGGCTTCCATAACCCGGATGTGGGGATATTTCTTTACGGTATCCAGCAGATGCAGTGTTTCTTTGAGTGTTGGAGCGATAGGTTTTTCACACAAGACGTGCTTTCCGGCCAGGACTGCTTTTTCTGTCCAGGGGACATGCAGGTGATTGGGTAACGGATTGTAGATAGCATCTACCTCCGGGTCCTTCAGCAAAGCTTCATACGAACCGTAAAACGTAGGAATGGAAAATCGTTTGGCCACCGTCCGGGCTTTCCTTATATCTCTTGAAGCGAGGGCTTTTATTTCACTGTATTTCCCTGCCCGCAAAGCAGGGATTACTTTATCTACTCCTATTCTGGCGGTGCTAAGGATTCCCCAACGGATTTTTTCTTTTTTCATATGTTTAGAATTATTTACTAAAGTAAAAAAAACGTTGTTCCGGACAAGCGTTTTTCCGGAATAATCATGAAGGAAAAGTGATATTCTCTGGCGGGGATGGTGTACTTTTTGTGGACAGGACGTCCCCATGAGGTATCTCCGCCTACGCCCATTTGCATATGGTCGATGTTCCATTGCACAATTTTTCCCGGCGTGATATCGGCTCCGTGCCTGGATGTTACGGGCACCAGACCGGAAGCAGATGTTTCGCCTTGCAGGCCGGGTACGAAATCCAGTTCATCCGTGCCGAAAGGCCATACACTCCCTGACAACAAACTGGTGTCGGCAGGCGTGGCAGTAAGACGCAGATCATGCGATTGTACCCTGAACCACCGCAGGTCCGTTTTATTTCCTGTTTCCTGGGGCCGGGGATAACGATGAAACTGATCTTTGATCCATCCTTTATAGATACCGATTTTTCCGGAAGTTTTCCGGTCCCAGTATGTCTCATGCGGTCCACGGCCATACCAGGAGGTCTCAGTAAAAGTTACCGGAAGATGTAACATTACCCCTAAGCGGGGGATGTTGGGCAGGGAAGCTTTCAGGGGAATAAAAGAATAGTTCAAAACAAGTTTGCCGGACGGGAAAATATGATAGTTGATCGTAAGAGATGCTATATTTCCGGGGAAAGAGTATTTTACCCGGAAAGCAACTCCCTGTGCTGTGCAATGTGGGGGCGATACCAATACCGGTGCGGCTTCCTCCGTAGCCCGTTTCCAGATGGCAGCCCATACCTGCATGCCGTTGCCCAGATCATTGTCGGTGGGAGGACGCCAGAAATTGGGCCGTATCGGTTCATTGGTTATGATTTCTCCATCATAGATCCACTTGCTTATTTCACCGGTATGTTTAACAAGGGTCATCTTCCAGTGGCGGCCCTGCAGGCTATAACTTGTTAAGGTCTTGCTGATCCTGACGGGAGCGTAGGCTTCCTTTATCTTTTGCGGTCTGAAGGGTTGAAGAACAAACTGTTCAAAAGCGATCTCGTGGCCGGCCGGAAGTAATCCGACCGTTTTCAGGGAATGAATCTCTGTACGCAATACATATTCCCGGTTATCGGTACATGATATCTGCGGGATAACGAAAGCCTGTTGTTGTTGTGGAGGAATATCCACTGTATTTATGATCCCGCGGGAGATTTGCCGGCCGTCTTTCAGAAGAGTCCAGACCAGCGCCACCTCTTTGAGGGGTGCAAAGAACTTTTTATTGGTTACCGTAAGTGTATGGTTATGCTCATTCCAGGTAAAATTTGCAGGCTGATATACTTTCTTGACTTCATGCAGATGAGGGTGTGGATGACGATAAGGGTCTGTGAGCCCGTTATTGAGGAAATTCCCATCTGTGGGAAGATAGGGATCATAATCATGCCCGTAGGCCAGGTAGGGCCTTCCGTCGGGGTAACTGTACTCCAACGCCTGGTCCACCCAGTCCCAGATGAAGCCCCCCTGCAATACCGGGTAGTGATGAATAATATCCCAGTAGTCCTGCAGATTACCTACTGAGTTGCCCATGGCATGGCAATATTCGATCATGATGCAGGGCCGGTCAGGATGGTCTGAAGCATATGATATCAGTTTGCTTGGACGGGGATACATGGGACAGAATACGTCCGTATATTTGTCCAGCCTGGCAGGTTCGTAGATCACCGGGCGCACTCGGTCGTGATCTTTCAGCCAGCGGTACGTACGCTTGAAGATTTTGCCCGTACCGGATTCATTGCCCAACGACCAGAATATTATGGAGGGATGATTACGGTCGCGAAAATACATTCTACGGGTACGATCAAGATGAGCAGGATACCAAGACAGAATGTTTCCCAATTTGGTTTTTTCGTTGTTGGCAAGCGGTTGACTCTCAATGTTGGCTTCATCAATAACATACAAACCGTATTTATCACAGAGATCATACCAGTACGGATCATTGGGATAATGGCTGCACCTTACGGCATTGATGTTGTTTTCTTTCATCATCCGGATATCCGTCTCCATGGTTTCACGGGATATTACATGGCCTGTAAACGGATCCGTTTCGTGTCTGTTGACCCCTTTGAAGTAAATGGCTTTGCCATTAAGCAACAATTGATGGTTCCTGATTTGAATACTGCGGAAACCGATGTCCTTTGTCGTATGTTGTTCATTTTTTGGATTCTTTTCGCCGGTCAGGGACAGCGTCATCCGGTATAGATCCGGCTGTTCGGCCGACCACAATCTGACATCCGGTATGAGAGCAGAGAAAGAAACGATTGCGGTATCTTTCGGATGAACCGGGATTTTCTTCCATGATTTAAAAACGACTTGTTTGCCACTGAAGAGGCAGACCTGTACCCGGCGGCTTTCCTGAAGAGAGGTATGGTTCACTACCATAACCTTAAGGTTTAACAGGCCGGTTTTCATCGTACTGTCGGGCAAGGCGCTGATATCAAAATCTGCAAAAAAAACCTTCGGTCTTGCATAGAGGAAGACCGCTCGCTCGATACCACTCATACGAAGCATATCCTGACTTTCCAGGTAACTGGCGTCGCTCCAGCGGTACATCTGTAATGCAAGGAGGTTCTCGCCTGTGTGCACCAGAGAAGAGATATTAAACTCGGCCGGGGATTTTGAACCTTGCGAGTATCCGGCAAACACTCCGTTCACATAAACATACATTGCTGATTTTACACCGGCAAAATGAAGGATAATTTCCTGATCTTTCCATGGTTCCGGAATGGAAAACCGGTGACGGTAGGAGCCAACAGGATTGTATTCTTCCGGAATATCCGGCCAGTGTGTGTTGAACGGATATTTTTCATCCAGGTAAATGGGATGGCCGTACCCGGCCACCTCCCAGTTTCCGGGGACGGCGATACGGTCCCAGGAGGAATCATGTAGCGCAGGGTCGTAAAAATTGCGAATCCTCTGGCGGAGAGAGCGCACCCAACAAAACTTCCAGAGGCCGTTCAGAGAAAGAAACCGTTCCGAATAAACCGGATTGCCTGTTTTTGCCAGAGCCGGGGTTTCGTATGGAAAGAAAGAGGCATGAGGGGGTAATTTGTTCACACCAAAAACGGCAGGGTCGGCATGCCATTTTGGGACTTGCCCGGGCAGATTGCTAAAAACAGAAAGCAGATCAACAAATAAAATAATAAAAAGAGAATGGAAGTGCTTCATTGAAAAATACCATCTGTTTATTTGGATGATAAATATAACTTATTTTGGATAAGTCTCAACAGAGCAAGCAGATTTATCCTGCGAAAACATACGGTTCATTTGTATCAGTTGTGCAATATGTATTATTCCATGCATCAGATGGTTCCCTTGTACGGCGAAAGAGAATCTGTTTACATCTACGTAGGAGCCTGTTCTTGCCTACGTAGGTGATTTTTTACAGCTACGTAGTATGTTTTTTTAACCTGGTTTTGCAGACTCATCTAAATTGAACAGAGAAAGTAAAATCATTCTTGGAACGTTAAAAGAGAAATGAATTATTTTGATATACTTTTGATCTTTTTCTTATCTGCTTTTTCTGTTTATCAGGGTGTTGGTTTTCCAGAAAACGATTCAATAATAGACGGCAAAATCATGGGATATAATAAATTGAGTCCGGAGGAAGAACGGGTTATTCTGTATAAAGGAACGGAAAGGCCTTTTACCGGAAAGTATAATGATTTTTTTGAAGACGGCACTTATCATTGTAAATGTTGCGGGGCAGCCTTGTATAAATCAAATGCAAAATTTGACGGGCATTGTGGCTGGCCTTCTTTTGATGATGAAATTGACGGAGCTGTAAAGCGCATACCTGATGCAGACGGACGAAGGACCGAAATTGTTTGTACTCATTGCGGAGCTCATCTGGGACATGTTTTTCTCGGGGAAGGCTTTACCGATAAAAACACACGGCATTGTGTCAATTCAATATCCCTTTCATTTACTCCAATCATTCGTTTCAAAGGGCAAGACAAAACCAAAAAATAATTTCCGAGATGAGTATCCTGTTTCACAGTCAGAGGCTGTTGGTAGGTTTTGTATCCCGGATAAATTACCTGTAAGATACATTTTCCCTCGTTTTATCCATCACCCTTCCCGTTACACTGTATTGAGCCCCCACAGGAAGTGTTCCCGGCAGAAGAAGAAAAACCAACAAAAAACTTCCCCATCCTCATTTCAATAGAATATCCATCAGGTTCCATAAAGCTTTTTGTATTTAACAATTTTTAACGTACGGTAATCATGATCTGTGCATAAAGATTTTATTTTTGAATAAATTCAAGTCAGTCCAATGATGAGAAACGACGTATTTACCGGGATGTTTATCCTGGGGTTGTTTTTAACGGGTCTTTTGTACAGGACAGATGCCCAGGAAATGTCTCCGGACTATATCCGGCATGCGGTAAGCGCGGTTGAGACAATGCTCACCAGCGACAAAGCTGCCGCGATAGACACTTTTATTGACGAGGATATGATTCCCGGCAAAGTTGCTGACCGGGCTGCGTTTGCCAGGAGATTACAGGTCTTACGCAGTGCAGTGCATGGTCTTTTTGACGATATTTCGATTGAAGCTGAACCGGATGGCGTGCGTATGATCCTGTCTGACGGTATGGTGGAGAAACAGATCAAAATCGAGATTGCGCAGCAGGGTATTTCAGATATTTATCTGTTGCCTCCTGAAAAACCGATGATTCTGAACCGGGATAATCTTACCGAAACCTTTGACAGTCTTGAAGCAGCCGGGGTGGCCGGCGTGGTGTATGTCAGACTTCATGGCAATGTCATTCTTAAACGGGCTTTTGGCATGGCCAATAAAGAATTGGAAATTCCAAATACGCTGAATACCGTGTTCGGGACGGGTTCGCGGCCGATTGATTATATGGTGGCGGCGATTATGCTGCTGGATCAGCAGGGATATATCCGGCTGGATGATCCCGTTGACAAATACTTTCATGATGTACCTCAGGATAAGCAGACCCTGACCATCCGGCATCTGATGACCGGTCAGTCCGGACTTCTTCCATACAAAAGAGGATTGGGACCCTGATCTTGCCTGGGTGGACCGGGAAACTGCAGAGCGAAGGATATTGTTACAGGAGCTGCTTTTTCCTCCCGGAAGCAGCAGGAAACACTCACATGGAGCTTTTGTCCAAGCCGCTGATGCCTTCGGAGTTCTCGTCCATCACGCCGCCTGCCTGCCCAGGCAGGACAGCGGAGCTGCGTCAAGTGTAAGCGCTGGTTAGCCCGCCAGGCTTGAGATAATGCAGGTCGTTGTCCTTCCCGTTCAGGTATCTCATGCTGCCGTCAAAGCGATATGTTTTGCTTGCATTTTGATACCGCCTTTGTCAGAGGGTTGAAGAGAATAAAGAATACCAGCCCGACCAGGGCAATCCAGCCGGTCCAGTCGCCAAGGCGAACGGCGAGTGCACCCCCTGTTCCCAGAGGCACATCGGCAACCACAACCTGACCGGTCTTGTCACCACCTGGCGTGATCGCGGCCGCGATGTTTCGCCCGTATGGATCAATGACCACCGAATTGTTTCCGCTGCAATCAGACTTGACCATGGCGACGCGGTTCTCAATCGCGCGGAAAACCAGATGCGGGTAGTGCTTGGTGGCAATTTCAGGCCAGTCGTGTGAGGGTACCAGGATCAGCTGTGCACCATTACGAGTGACCTTGCGAGTCGTATTGGTGAAATCGAGGTCGTAACAGATGATCGTGCCAATTCTGCCCAGAGGCGTATCGTAGACCGGATATGTCCCGCGTGTTGGGCTGCTCTCCCCGGCGAAGGTGAGGGGATGATCTTTGCCATAGACGCCCAGAAACCGTCCATCAGGCGCCAGCAGAGTAGTTTCGTTGCGCCAGCTGGTGTCTGTTACGTTGACAAAGTAGCCCAGAGCCAGATATGCATTGGTTTCGGTTGCCAGTTGGCGGAATTCGGCGGTGTTTGTGACCTGGGGATCGCCCTCAATCGCCATTTCCGGCCAGACAATGATCTGTGCGCCCTGCTGGGCTGCCTGACGAGTGAGTTCAGCGAATTTGTCCACTGAATGCCAGAAAGGCGTCCCTGCATCGTAGTGCAGCGCGGCGACTCGAACCGTCGCAGTGGCAGGTGTGCGGAAGAGAACCAGGCTGATACTGATCCACGCTATCAGTACGGCGAGTAGACCCAAGCCCCATTTGCGTACCGGCCTACTGGCGAGGGGCCGAACATTTGGGTCCAGTTTCCAGCGCTTGTCGAAGAGGTATAACGTACCCAGCCCCAACCCATAGTTGACAAACATGATGAGCAGGCCGAGGCCAAAGATACCAAAGATGCTGACCGGCTGGATAAACCACGGCTGACCATGGAGTGTATTGGCGACGAAAGCCCACGTGCCCATGATGGGAATGAAACTGCGAATCATCTCGATTCCCACCCAGGTGAATGCGCCATACCAGACAAACCAGCGGTAGCTGGTGCGTTCGTGGAAAGTGCGCACACCGCTATCGGCGAAAAAAATGATGACGCCGATAATCAGCGGGAGCCAGGTCATGTAGATACCACTACCGGCGAAAATGGGAGTGAGGTAGCCGCCCAACCAGCCGCCGATGGTTATGGCCGAAGCCAGACTGGAGACTCGGCGTGGCATGACTCTGAATTGGGCAACCAGCATCGGCACGAAACCAGCCCAGATGAACGGCCAAAAACCATAGGGCGGGAAGGATATAGTCAGTAGGATTGCGCTGGCAACCGAAAGGAGGATGCCAATTCCAATGCGGGACCAGAAGGTTCTATTGACCATAGCCATTTCTTTGTCTCCTAATCAGGTGAATTTGGGTAGAATCCATCAATAGCAAGACCGAAGCGGGCTAACATAAGATTATGTGTACGAATGAAAAAAGCAAAAGTTGCTCTTCATGACTACCTGATCCATGTCGCTTGTTCAATGTTAACGGTTTATTATTCGTAAATTTAATCATATTTTCTCATTATTTTTTTTTATGTTGCTCGTTTTGGCTACCCGGACTAAAACAACAGTAGTTTTTAGTTCTTATTATTTTCCTCTTTCCAAAAACTTACCGATAACTTCTTAATAAACACCATCCCAGGAGTTATATCAAGGTCATTTTTGTGGGCAGAACGACCAAACTCACCGGTGGCAATGGAGCACATCGGAATTGCCGACCGGTGAAGCGCCTTGTTAGCCCTTTGACAAGTCACAACACGGCATCTGCTTGATGCAAAAGAAAATATAAACCTATTGATACAAGCAATGCTACATAGCCCATTAAAAGGAATCTTGCAGCAAAGATTGCCGTATTATTTGCATCTTCATGTGTAACGTATATTTTGTAGGCTATAAGATTTGCCAACGAACCAAATAAGCTACCAAACCCACCTGCATTTGCACCCCATAATAATGCTTGCCAATTCGATGTAAATTTTGCAAACAATAATGTTGCCGGAACATTACTCATGACTTGGCTTGCTAAAGCTGATAATAGAAAAATATGCCCAGAATGGCTTATTTCAGAAGCCAGCATAGTCCTTAGATTGTCAGCAATACCAAAAAAGAACAGGAAACTGAAAAGTAATGCATAATCAACACGCAAGGCTTTTCGGTCAAATATGAGCGCAAAAAGGATGACAAC
>JAGGWN010000125.1 GCA_021157415.1 Bacteroidales bacterium
AGACTCAATACCGTTTATAAAGATTATTCCTTGGATCTGGTGGGTTGCTCTGCCTGGAGATACTTCAAAAACATAGAATTGGATTATTTTTTCAGATTGAACCTGAGGTTGTTCACTCCGCATTTTGTTGACTTTACGGCAGGAAAAGAAAAGATATTTATTAAAAAATACCGTTCTAAATATTTCACTGATCCTTCAGGGTTAAGCTTCGCATGGGATGGTTATGATATTATCACCTGGTTTCTGTCAGCACTGTACCGTTATG
Organism: Bacteroidales bacterium; assembly: GCA_021157415.1. Taxonomy (GTDB): domain Bacteria; phylum Bacteroidota; class Bacteroidia; order Bacteroidales; family VadinHA17; genus DRPN01. The sequence continues at coordinate 266 of JAGGWN010000125.1, forward strand.
GAAGTTCTTTTCCCGACTGTGCTTCTACGTATCACTCTCCGGTAAGTATCTGGGAGTTTAGGTTCGGGAGAACAGGATGGTTCAGTGGGTTTATGAATCAATCTTTTCAATTAATCCGGTATCATGATGATTATACCATTTCGGTTGAGCCTTTTCCGGAAGCTGACATCATCCGTTAGGTCATTCATTCAGATTGTTTAAAATAAAAAAGGTCAACTATCTTGACCTTTTTCTAACTAAACTAACTATTTAACTAAAACTTAACTTTCAAAACTGTTTGTTTTCTATTACGGAAGGAACTGAAAAAAGTTATGATTTTCTCAGTTTTTTTAATCCGGAATTATCTTATCCTTATCAAACCCATATTCTGGTCAATACATCAAGACAACATTTCTTTAATCAGAGAAGAAAAATCATGGATGTCTTCTTCTGTAGTATCCCATGATGTCATCCAGCGCACCAACGGATTTCTACCTTCCATCACATAAAAGAAAAACTCCTCCTGTAAAGGTTTTATAATTCTTTCCGGTATTTTAACAAAAAGGCCGTTTGCCTGTACTTCTTCAACCAGGGTGACACCCGGTATAGTGCTGGTTTCTTTTGCCAGTAACTGAGCCATTCTGTTTGCGTGCCGGGCATTCCTGAGCCAAAGATCATCTTCCAGATAAGCCTCAAACTGTGCCGCGATATACCTCATTTTGGAAGCCAGTTGCATGCTTTGCTTCCTGATATATTTAAAATCCTTATCCAGATCAGAATTAAGGATGACCACTGCTTCCCCATACATCATACCGTTTTTTGTTCCCCCGAAAGAAAGAATATCCACACCGGTATCGGTTACCATTTCCCGGAACGAGCAATCCAGGTATGCTGCCGCATTAGCGATCCGTGCACCGTCCATATGAACCAACAACCCGTTTTTATGAGCCAGGCCGGTAATCTCCCTGATCTCATCAGGGGTATAAACCGTGCCTGTTTCTGTTGCCTGGGTAATTGAGATAATCCGTGGCTGAGAATGGTGTTCAAACCCAAAACCATATAACTGTTCCGAAATTCTTTCTGGAGTCAGTTTCCCGTGGACAGGCTCCACAGGAATCAATTTCCCTCCGGTAAATTTTTCGGGGGCTCCGCATTCATCTTCATAAATATGCGATGTCTCGGCACAGATAACCGATTCCCACGACCGCAGAGCAGTACTTAATCCCAAAACATTGGTTGCCGTGCCGGTGAACGCAAAATATACCCGGACATTCTCTCCAAACAAGGCGCTTAGTTTTTCTGTGGCACGGGCAGTATACGGATCATCTCCGTACCCTATGACATGGCCTTTGTTTACCTTCTCCATAGCCCTGAATATGTCAGGATGAACGGGTGCATTGTTGTCGCTGGCAAAGCCTCTTGTTCTTTTCATATAGGATGTCTTTCAGATGATTGGTAAAATATGTACAAGAAAAATATTTTGAAAAATTTTATCTTTAATGAGGTGGTTTCATTATTTTTTTTTATCTTTATAAGCAGTTGGAAAAATAATAATATTTTCCAGACGGATTGAAAATATCCGGAAATTATTTATTTCAGAAAGGATAAATTTCCGAAGCTTTTTTTTCTAAGGGTAATGAATGGGAAGTAAGGGTGTTTTGTTTTTAACAACTAAGGAAATGGATACAGCTAAACTGAAAGCAGAAATGATCAAGGTTTGTCTTGAAAAACAGAAAAATGTTATACAGACAGCCAGACAGGCCATTCTTGATATACAGGAAATCGCCAACGAAGAAGATCAGACCAGGGATCTTTATGATCCGTACCGTACCCAATTATTGAGCAAAAGAGACCTGTTGGCCGCACAATATGAAAAAGCCTTACAGGATAAGATGACCCTGGAGAAACTAACTGGTCTCAAATCACGCAACTATGTAGATGTGGGTTCTGTTGTAATCACAGATAAACAGAAAATGTTCGTATCCATCGGGCTGGGAAAATTTACCTGTTGCGATGAAACCTATTACGCTATTTCTCCGAAGGTGCCACTTTTTAATATTATTCAGGGCCTGAAAAAAGGTGATACCTATGAATTTAACGGACAGAAGTTTAAAATCCTGGATGTATTCTGAGAGGTACCTGTATGGTTCGGGCATTTTCAGTCAGACAGAAATTTTCCAATGGCCTCATTCAGTTTGTCTCTGTCAACAGGCTTGGTAAGAAATTCGTCACAACCGGCTTGAAATGCCTTCGTTTTATCTTCTTGCCTGCTATAGGCAGTTACGGCAATCACCGGCAGGTCAGGACGAATCTTCTTTAACTTTTCCGTGGCTTCCAGCCCATCCATGACCGGCATACGGATATCCATCAGCACCAATTTGGTGTCCAAGTTTTGATGATATAGATCAATAGCTTCCTGTCCATTGCAGGCCCGAACCAAATGGGCTCCATATTTTGCCAATAATCCTTTTAAGAGTAAAAAATTCAATTCTTCATCCTCAGCAACCAGTATTTTTATCCCTTTTAGAGTATCCGGTTGAAACAGGGTTTCTTTTTTCTCCAACACATTTTTTTCATTTTCTTCTTTTAATCCCGGTAATTTAACAAAAAACTCCGATCCTTTTCCCGGTTCGGAGATTACATGGATATTTCCGTTCATGAGATCAATAATATTCTTAGCAATGGTCAATCCTACACCCGTACCACCATACCTTCGGGTCAAAGTTTCTTCAATTTGTCTGAATTTATCAAAAATAAGCTCTTTTTTATTTTGAGGAATCCCTACTCCGGTATCTCTCACTCTGAATATCATATAATTATTGTTGCTTTCCAAAAAAACGTCTATACTTCCATTTTGTGTAAATTTCATGGCATTGTCAATCAATATGCCTATCAGGTAATTGACATAGTTCTCGTCAACATCGATTTTCTTATCTTTTAATTTTTGAGGGAAATGTAATGTGAATTGAACATTATCCTTTTTATATTTTTTGTTAAGAGTATCATAGTGTTCCCTGATTGTCCGTACCAGATTTTTAACAGGAAATGTTTTAATGTTAAAAGACAGGTTTCCACTTTCAATCAATGAAAGGTTTAAAATATCTTCAATGATTCTTAATAATTGGATACCACTGTAATGAATATTGGTGGCGTGATCATAAACTTCCGGATTGATAAAAGAATGCTCAATGATTTCGGAAAAACCGATGATCGCATTGAGTGGGGTACGTAATTCGTGTGAAATATTCATCAGGAAAGTGTTTTTTAGCTGATCGGATTCTTCAGCTTTTTTTCGGGCTTCCTCCAATCCTTTTTCGTATTGTTTGCGTAAGGTAATATCTCGGATAATGGATACAGCATACCACTGGTTTTTAAGTTTTATAGAAGCCAGGGAGGTTTCCGTATTCACCCATTTCCCTTCGTTGGTTTTAATCTGTATCTGAAGCGCTTTCCCGATGGAGTCTGCTTGCCCTGTTTCGCTGAATCTTTTTATTTTTTCCGGGGTTATCACTATCGGGCCATTCTCATATCTTGCAATATCAGTAAACGGTAATTGTTCCAGTTTTTGAAAAGAATATCCTGTCAACTTTTCAAAGGCCTTATTCCAAAAAACAATTTTCATTTCGGAATCCAGCATTATGATGCCGTCATTCGCCTGTTCAGTGATCGTTTTAAATTTCTCCTCGCTTTCATGTAGTGCTGCTTCAACCTCTTTTTTTTGGGTGATATCTTCTTTCAATCCAATGTAATTCATTAATTTTCCATGTTCATCATAAACCGGACTGATCACAGCATATTCCCAATACAGTTCTCCGTTTTTTTTCCGGTTAAGAAATTCTCCTTTCCAGACATTCCCTTTGGTAACGGTATCCCACAGTGATTTATAAGTGCTTTTAGGTGTATGACCCGACTTGAGTATTCTCGGGTTTTTCCCTTTGACTTCTTTTATGCTATATCCGGTAAGATTCTCAAAAAAATGATTAACATATTCGATCTTAGCATCCGGGTCTGTAAAAACGACGGATAACGGACTTTGTTCTATCCCCATTTTTAATCGTCTTATCTCCTCCTCATACTGCTTTTTATGGATAGCCAGAGAGGTTTGTTTGGCCACATACATCAGCAGACGCATATCTTCATCCGTAAAGACTTTCGGATTGTCATAGTCCTGCAGTGCCAGGATACCAAATATTTTTTCTCCGACAGACAAGGGAACACCAAGCCACACTGCCGGAAGCTTACGGGTAACTTTTATTTTACCTTCTTCTTTCAGGCGGACTAATTGCTCACGTTTCAGGAACATAGGCTGACCGGAATGAATGACCAGTTTGGAAATAGTATGTTCCAGTGGGAAACTGGATACCACTTTATGAGTGTCCCGCATATAGGGTAATTCCAGCTTTTCGGATAGTTCGTTGACGATGCCAATGAGCAGATTCTTGCTTTTAATCAAACGGTTGAGTTCAAAATTGACCGTGATCAACAGCTCATTTAGCGAGCCTTTGGTGGTAGCGGATTCTGAAATATTGTATATAATGTCACGTAGCAATTCATCTCGTTGAGCCTGAGTAATGTCGGTGATTGAACCTTCAATCACTTCATCTGCCGGGAAAAATCTGGCTGAGATAAGAACGTAAACATTTGATCCGAGAACATGTTTTAACCGAGCCTTATATCCTTTAAGTTCCTTGTTTTCCAGAATCTTTTGAACAAAATAATTCCTTTCTTCAGGTCTATACCATATATCTATAGGCCTTACGTTGATGAGCTGATCTTTGCTATAGCCCAGAATGTTGGCAAAAGATTGATTAAAAGAAGTAAAGCGTGTTCCGTCCAGGGTAGATTGAAAGAGACCTGTTCCTGCATGTTCATAAAGGGAACGATACTTCATTTCACTCTCTTTCAATTGCTTTAAAGCATTGATCTTTTGTATCTTATCATTCCGTATCTGAAGTACTCTGGTAACGGCAGGACCAATTCGGGAAAGATGAGTTTTTGAAACATAATCCCAGACACCGTTTTTAATAACATCCAAAACACTTTCTTCATCCAAAGATTCTGAAATCATGATGACCGGAAGATGGTCATATTGTTTTACCAGGTATTGAATGGCATAGATCCCGTCATATCCCGTTAAATTATAGTCACATAATACAATATCCGGCAGGAACGATTTTACAGAGTGCTCAAAATCATCTTTGGATTCTACAGTTTTGCCTGTAATCTCATAACCTTCTTTGATAAGCTCCCGCATGATCCTTTGCACATCTGTTTTATTATTTTCCAGGAATAATATTTTGACAGGTTTTGCAGACATGGACGAATATTTGGGATTCAGAATAATAAAAGCACAAACCCTTGAAATGACCCGTATGGGAGTACGGAAGTTATGGGAAACAAAGTAAAATAAACGATTTCATATCCCGATCAAATATAATCTTTTTTTTTATTCAAATATTTTATATTTTAGCAACCTGAAAGATGAATACAATGAATCGGACATATTGGTGGTGCTGGCAGCTGAAACTCAGTTGCTGTAACCCGTATGTCTGGTAAACAGAAAGGATAAAGTAAAAATAATCCGGGGCATGTTGGTTACAGCATGCCTCTTTTTTTTAAAGTTTTAACTTCTAAAAACTAAAAAGATGGCAAAAAGAGTAAAAATTTATTTGGACGAAAAAGAGATGCCGAAGCAGTGGTATAACCTGGCAGCCGACCTGCCCAAACCCCCTCCGCCGCCACTTGGACCGGATGGCAAACCTGTCACTCCGGAGATGCTGGGTGCTATTTTCCCGATGAATCTGATTGAACAGGACGTTTCCACCCAACGTTGGATAGACATTCCCGAAGGGATTCTGGAGATGTTGGTGCGTTGGAGACCTTCTCCTTTACATCGGGCCCGCGCTCTTGAGAAAACCCTGGGGACTCCGGCACGTATCTATTTCAAGAACGAGAGCGTTTCGCCGGCCGGCAGTCATAAACCCAATACGGCTGTAGCACAAGCCTGGTATAATAAGCAAGCCGGCGTAAAGAAACTGACCACTGAAACCGGTGCCGGACAGTGGGGGAGTGCCCTGGCTTTTGCCTGTTCACTGCTGGGCCTGGAAGCAAAAGTTTTTATGGTACGTATCAGTTTTGACCAGAAACCTTTCCGGAAAATGATGATGCAGACCTGGGGTGCCAATTGTGTAGCCAGCCCCAGCAACGAAACAGCTGCAGGAAGGGCTGTGCTGGAAAAAGACCCTGACACCCCGGGAAGCCTGGGTATCGCTATCAGCGAAGCGGTCGAAGAAGCGGTGACTGACAAATCGGGACAGACAAAATATTCTCTTGGTAGTGTCCTGAACCATGTGCTCCTGCATCAGACCATCATTGGACTGGAAACAAAAAAACAACTAAAAATAGTCAATGAAAAGAAAGTGGATACGGTCATCGGATGTGTCGGTGGTGGAAGCAACTTTGCCGGTCTGGCTTTTCCCTTTATGCTGGATAAGATTAACGGAGCAGAGATAAACATTATTCCTGTTGAACCGGCATCCTGTCCGACGTTGACACGCGCTCCCTATCATTATGATTATGGTGATAATGCCGGCCTGACCCCCTTGCTGGCTATGCATACCCTCGGCCATGGCTTTATCCCTCCTCCCATACATGCAGGAGGCCTTCGCTATCACGGTGTCTCTCCTCTGATCAGTCATGCTGTTAACCTGGGACTGGCCAAACCGATGTCGCTGCACCAACTGGAATGTTATGAAGCTGCCATGCTGTTTGCCAGGACGGAAGGAATCATCCCTGCCCCCGAAACCAGTCACGCTATTGCTGCTGCCATCCGGGAAGCCAAAAAAGCGAAAGAAGAAGGAAAAGAAAAGGTGATCGTCTTCAATTTCAGCGGACACGGATTGATGGACCTGGTAGGATATGACAATTATATTCACGGCCGTCTGCATGATTATGCCCTCAGCGAAGAAGAACTTAACAAGTTCACCGAAGATATTAAGCAGTTTCCTACACCCCCTCAGCTATAAGTAACTAATACGGAATTGTAAAGCTTTTCACGGACTGATGTGTCTGTGAAAAGCTTTTTTCTTAACTTTACGGGTAAAATATCATATCATGAACAAACAAGGTATTGATCTTTCCAGAATTTTGGTGTTAACGGTTAATCCCAGGGTGGACTATACCAAGATTGCCGTTTACAGACTTGAAAAAACGATCTTTCTTAAAATGATCCGCCATACGGAAGAAGAACTGAATCGCTTCGGCAGCGTGATTGAACAGGAACAGTTTAGGGCTGACACAGTTTTGCAGGCGTTGAAAGAAAACGAAATTGATTTTAATGATATTAGGATGGTAATGGGTAGGGGAGGCCTTATATATCCTGTTAAGTCGGGGATTTACGAGGTGAATGATAAGATGAAAAAAGACTTGAAAACATTCAATGAACAGGTGGAGGATGTAGTGAACCTGGGAGGTCTGATTGCAGATAACCTGGCGAAACATTTTCCCAATGCCAAAGCCTATATTGCCGATCCCGTAGTGGTCGATGAATTTGACGACTTGGCACGTGTGTCCGGTCATCCTCTGTTCGAGAGAAAGTCAATCTTTCATGCCCTGAACCAAAAATATGTGGCCAGAATGTATGCCAAGTCCATAGGAAAGAAGTATGAAAATCTGAACCTAATCGTGGTAAATCTGGGAGGAGGCATAACGGTGGGCATGCATAATCACGGAAAAGTCATTGATGCTACGTACGGTTACGACGGGGATGGCCCTTTCTCGATCATCGGGAGTGGTTCTCTGCCTGCAGGTGATGTTATCAGAGCTTGTTTCAGCGGGAAATATACATTGGAGGAGATGCTTGAAATAGTACGTGGCCGGGGAGGAATGGTGGCTTACTTGAATACCACCAGCGGCTACAACGCAGAAAAAATGGTGGAAGAAGGAAATGAAAAAGCCCGGTTTATCTTTGAAGCAATGGCCTATCAGGTTGCCAAAGAAGTAGGCGCCATGTGTATGACCGTTACCGAACCCATAGACTCGATCCTGGTAACCGGCCCTATGGCTAACAGCCGGACACTCATGAGTTACCTGATGGAAAGACTGCCAAAAGTGTCGGAGGTTCATGTGTACCCCGGAGATGACGAGTTGGAAGGATTGGCCTATTATGCCTACCTATACCTAAAAGGAGAAATTGAACTGCAGGAATATAACCCTACCGGATCCTGACATGACGGGTGCCAGGTTTTATATAATCCTGATTCTTAATATTATTTGATTTGCTATTTTTATCAAGCCTTAACATTGGAATAACCGGTGCCTGAATGAAAAAATCATGGAAAATAAGCATAGGTGCATTTGTTTTGCTCCTGCTGGTATTTATTCTTCCGGGGCTGGTTACGCGTAAAGTGAGTATTAAAACCGTCACCCATATCCGACAGCCTCTCACAAGGGTTTTTGTTACATTTGGCGATCCGGCCAGACTCCGGGAATGGATGGAAGGATTTGAAAAAATAGAACATATCTACGGACTGCCTTTTTCTGAGGGAAGTAAATACCGTCTGACCTTTACGGTCGGTGATAAAAAAATGTCAGCCGTTGAAGAAATCATAAAAGTTGACTGGAAAAAACACTTGGTAATTGACGTTGAAATGTCACGGGGTCATGTCTATGCCGATATGTACTTTTTTCAGATGGATAAATTTTCCGAGATAGCCGGGACATTTACCTTCACGGGAAATGATCCTATAACCCGGATCCTGCTTCCGTGGATGAAGCCTTTTATCCAAAAAAAACTGGAGCATGGGCTGGACAGGTTTAGGGTAATGATGGAAAAAAAGAAAACTTAGTAGCTGCCTTTGAAAAACAAGTAACTTCTATAAGAGACAACCTTTATGGCAAGAGTTGTAGTCCTTGGTGCCGGTGTGTCAGGTTGTACCGCTGCCGCTTTCATCCGGAGAAAACTGGGCAAATCCCACAGTGTGATCGTAATTAGCCCAAACAGCAAATATCAATGGATTCCCTCAAACATATGGGTTGGGATAGGCCGTATAAAACCCTCTTAAGTGACATTTGAGTTGCGAAAGGTTTATGAGAGATGGAAAATAGACTTCCATCAGGCTGTGGCAGAATCTATACATTGAAGAAAATAACCTCCGAAAAAGTCCTTTTGTAAAAATCCGTTACACCGATCCGGAGCGGAAGTCCCAGGTGACAGATATTCCGTATGATTATCTGGTCAATGTCACCGGACCAAAACTTAATTTTGAGGCTACGGAAGGCCTGGATCCTGTAAATCGTACGGTCTCTGTCTGCTCGTGGCAACACGCTGTGCATGCCTGGTAGAAATTGCAGGAGACCATCCGGAAAATGGGAGCAGCTTGTATCGTTTCAGCCGGTTACGGTCTGAAAAACGGAATGGCTGCAATCATGACGGTTTTCCCGGTAGTCCCTGACTGGGAGAAATATCCCGACCACGGCCGTAATATTAGCTATACCGTAGGATAGGTGGGTCTAGCTGGTCATTGGATTAAATTGTTTCTGCACTACATGTTCCTGCACAAAGCCCAAGGCTATCCTTTCTGGTGGCTCCTTCTTCCCGAATAAATTATAAACCAATTTTAACTTTCTTTGTTATGGGTTTTAAGAAAATAAAAGCTTATAATAAGGAGGCATACCCTCCTTTGCCAACCGGGTGAACACGCTTTACAAGAAAAAATGTTTTCTGGCAGTTTGTCCGGTTTATTGTACTGAATCTTAAAATAATGCGCATTATTGTTGGAGGTCACTCCTAAGAGTATCGGTAATGATAAATCAAAATGCCCCCGTTTTTTCCGGGGGCATTTTCTCCACTAACCCTATTACACTTTTTTTCTGCCGGTTAAATAAAAACCATACAACCATTTTGAAGATCAACCGGCAATAGTCGGTAACATCAAGAGTAAAATGGACTCATACTAAGTCAAACCTCAGAGTTTAGATGTGGAATCTGCATAAATGGTTGCGTAGTTATGTCGAAAATAATATTTTATCAACGATAATATTTAATAATCGAATGATTATCAGGAAATAATAAGGCTTTATTTCTAAAGTTTTCCCAAAACGCACTTACTTGATCTCACTAAAGTATTTCATGAACTGCAAACGTTCATAGGCATCCGGATTTTCACTGGAAGCCTGACTGAGCTTTCCGCGGAACTGATCTATGTAATTAAAGCCTTTTTTCTCCATCCACAGGGAAAGACGGTTAAGCATGGTAGGAATAAATTCGGGACCGTGCTGATAGATAGCGGAAGTAACTTCAGTAACGGTAGCTCCGGCCAGCAACATTTTAATCACGGCATCTCCGTCGTGAACACCTGTCGAGGCGGCCAGATCACAGGAAACACGCCGGGCAGAAACAGCCACCCAACGCAAAGTATTTGTCAGGTCTGTAGGAGAACTGAAACGATTGGCTACCGTAATCTTCATTTTTTCCACGTCGATGTCAGGACCGGCAAAACGATTGAATAAGACAATCCCGTCTGCTCCTTTTTCAGATAAATTCCGTATGATCTGTCCCAGATTGGAGAAATAGGGACTGATCTTGACGGAAACAGGAATGCGTACCTGTTTCTTTACTTCCTGCAGGATGTCATAATAGATCTGCTCATTCTCGCCGCAGCTTTTGTCAAAGTTAAACGGCATCACGAAAATGTTCAACTCCAGTGCATCGGCCCCGGCTTCTTCTATCTTTCTGGCAAAAGCAGTCCATTCCTGAGAGGTTACACAATTCACACTGGCAATGACAGGAATCATCACCCTGGACTTGAGGATGCGGATCAAATCAAGATAGTTTCCCAGTGCCTGTTCTTTGATGTGCATATCAATGTAATCCAGGGTTTCGGAGTAGGCATCATAAATCATGTTGTCTTGGGCAGCCTCCCGCAGATTCTGTTCTGCTTCAAGCAGGATTTGTTCTTCGAACAAAGATTTCAATACCACTGCACCGGCACCGTTCTCCTCCAGATTTTTAACGGAATCAACGGAGGAGGTCAATCCAGAGCTGCCTATAACAATAGGGTTTCGAAGATTTAATCCCAGGTATTTGATTTGTAATTCAGCCATGTTGGATTTCTTTAAAGATGAATGTTTTTTGCAAGATATAAATTTATCTGGATTTAACTTTTTCCTGCAGGTATTTATGCATGCCGGCAGCGGCTTTTCTTCCGTCACCCATAGCCAGGATCACGGTAGCTCCGCCACGGACAATATCCCCGCCGGCGAAGAGATCCGGTATGGAAGATTGCATCGTTTCTTTATCAACGATAATGGTTCCCCATTTCGACATTTCCAAACCAGGCAAAGCATGAGGGATCAAAGGATTGGGAGATACTCCTATGGCTACCACAACCAGGTCGACGTCTATATCGAATTCAGAACCTTTGACCGGTACAGGACGTCTTCTGCCTGAAGCATCAGGCTCACCCAGTTCCATCACCTGCAACTTCATTCTGTTTACCCGTCCCTGTTCATCGGCAAAGTATTCGAGAGGATTGTGCAGCGTAAGAAATTCAATGCCTTCTTCTTTCGCATGTTTTACTTCTTCGATACGTGCAGGCATTTCTTTTTCCGACCGCCGGTAAACAAGAATGGCTCTTTCCGCTCCCATACGTTTGGCGGTGCGAACAGAGTCCATCGCTGTATTGCCACCTCCGATAACGGCTACCACTTTCCCCCGTAAAATGGGTGTGTCGTAATCTGGATCGGCAGCATGCATCAGGTTGATACGTGTAAGATATTCATTGGATGAATAAATACCGATATGGTTTTCTCCGGGAATACCCATGAAGCGAGGAAGTCCGGCACCGCTCCCTATAAAGAAAGCTTCAAAACCTTCCTTTCTCAGATCCTCAACGGAAGCTGTTTTTCCCACCACGAAATTGGTACGGAACTTTACTCCCATCTTATGCAAACTCTCAATTTCCACATCAATTACTTCGTTTGGCAGCCTGTATTCGGGGATTCCGTACTTCAATACACCTCCGATTTCGTGAAGTGCTTCGAAAACCGTAACATCATAACCGAATTTGGCAAGATCACCTGAAGCAGCCAGTCCGGCAGGTCCGGAACCGATTACGGCAACTTTCACACCGTTATGTTCGGAAATCTCAGGTACGGATATTTTTCCGCTGTTGCGTTCATAATCAGCTGCAAATCTTTCAAGATTGCCAATGGCTACGGGAGTCTTTTTCAGTTTTACCGTATAAAAACAACTGGCCTCACATTGAACTTCCTGAGGACAGACCCGTCCGCACACTGCCGGTAGTGCATTGGTCTCTTTCAGGACCACGGCAGCACCCAAATAATCCTTGGCCTCTATTTTCTTAATAAATTTTGGAATATTGATCCCTACGGGACACCCTGTAATACAGGTAGGATCGGGACAGTCCAGACAACGATGAGATTCGACCAGGGCCTGCTCTTCCGTGAGTCCCAGATTGACCTCCAGGTAGTTATGACTGCGCTCTTCAGGATCCTGCTCAGGCATATGAATCCGCTCAAGAGAGGTCCTCTCTTTGGCTTTCATGGACTTTCGCAGTTCGTCCCGCCAGGGCTGGCTTCTTTCTTCTTTCAGATATTCAGCAATATTTTCCATTTTATTGTACTGTTTTTAGATACCGTTCATATGCTTCAGCTTCTTCTTTTTTATATGATCCCAGGCGCTGGAGCATTTCATCAAAATTCACCTGGTGTGCGTCAAATTCAGGTCCGTCAATGCAGACAAAACGGGTCTTTCCTCCAACAGAAACCCGACAGGCCCCACACATTCCTGTGCCGTCAACCATGATCGTGTTCAGACTGGCAATCGTGGGAATGTTGTACTTTTTGGTTGTCAGAGCGGCAAACTTCATCATGATGGCTGGCCCGATAACCACGGACAGATTCACTTTTTCCCGCTGTATCACTTCTTCCATGCCGGCAGTTACCAGCCCTTTCTTTCCGTAAGAACCGTCATCGGTCATAACAATCACCTCGTCGGAAAATTCACGCATCTGTTCTTCCAGGATTACAAGATCCTTGGTACGGGCCGCAAGAACCGTAACCACCTTGTTGCCGGCCTTTTTGAAACCTTCTACTATAGGTAATAAAGGAGCAACACCAACACCCCCTCCCGCACAAAGCACAGTGCCTACATTTTCAATATGAGTGGCTTTACCCAGCGGGCCAACCACATCATGAATGCTCTCGCCGGCTTCCATGGTCAACAACTTGGCCGTGGTAACCCCCACACGCTGAACTACCAGCGTAATCGTTCCTTTTCCTTCGTCCGAAGAAGCGATGGTCAAAGGAATGCGCTCCCCTTTTTCATCCAGGCGGATGATGACAAAGTTACCGGGCTTCCTGCTCTTGGCAATATCAGGAGCCTCAATAATAAACTTGCAAACGTTCTCGGAAAAAAATTCCTTTTCAACAATTTTATTCATTCCTTTTTGATTCTGTTCGTTTAAAAATACAACACTTTGAATTTAAGCCGACAAAATTAGAAAAAAAAGATTAAATGTATTGATTATCAGTAGTTACATTTTTCCTAATATAAGAGTTGTTTGTAAATAATTGTTCCATCGGTATTTATATATTCACAAAAGCCGCAAATATGTTGGGAAACATACCGGTTTGGGCTGTCAGAACGCAAAACCGATTTGAAAATAACCAACTGCTCCCCTTCGTTCTCCGGCTTTTGTCAACGACACTTTTATAGGCCCGATAGGTGTTAAGTACCCAACAGAAATCCCGAAACCCGATATCATGGATGCGTTCTCCCATGTTTCAGAGGGAAGGGTATTCATCGTGCCCAGGTTCCCGTTTACAGCGATGAAAAAGTTATGCATTTCATATTGCAGATCCATCCTGTAATAAAACAGGGTTTTGCTCCTTACCTCAAGAAATTTATATCCGGGATAAGGAACATTTCCGTAATGGGTAAAATCAGTCTGCCCGCCAATCCAGTAATTACACTGAAAGGGAAGGGAGTCCCCGGAAGTTATGCCTCCGAACAACTCATGGATCATAGAAAAACGATCGGAAAATGACATAGGTTTCTGAAGATCCAGGTTGACATGCATCACCGGATGATAATAACGATTACTGAAAAATTTTCCGTTGCCTCTCAGCCGGATCCCTGATGTGGCAAAGACCGGACGATTGCGTGTATCCATGTTGATGTCGGTGAAAATACCCCAGAAATTATTTCTGACTGTACCGAAGTTTATATCTGATATCTTTGGCTGGATCGCGGTATGATTCAATTCACCTCCTAATCTGAATAAAACCACATTGTTAAATTTAGACTGAAGAAAGATACGAAGATAAGATATAAAATAGGTGTAGCTGGCTGTACGATTTCTAGACTCATCATAATTAAATGCTTCAAGAAAATTTCCTGAAATCTCAACCCCCGGTGTCATCACTGCCCCTTTATCCAGAAAATAATTTATATCAATACCGGGGTTTTTCCCAAGCTCTCCCGTCATGGACAACTTGGCTCCTTTAACCGGTACATTAAATAATGTTGTGTTGAGCGAAAAGACGGTTTTGTAATCGGAATCATAATAAAAACCTACATTGAACCGGCTCCCTTCTTTTTCTTTGAAGTTGAAAACAACCTGCGCCCCTTCCTCATCAGGCAGTAAGGAGAAAGTGACTTTATCAAAATAGTCAGAAGCATACAAACCTTCGGCAGCCTGTTGCAATGTCGAAGGTTGCACCCATTGCATAACATGAAAATTCAGGGAAGAATTGATGAGACGCCTGGAGAACTGCTTTAACCCGACCATTTTTATGGATTTCACGTATATGGAATCTTGCCTGTCCATGGTCTTTTTCGGGTCTTGCAAGGATCGTCCCAGACGGTGTAATGAATCTGCCAGGTGACGTATGTCCGGTAATTTTGCCAGGGCAGCCTCTCTTCCGTAAGCAATCAGTGAATCGTAGTCGGTAAAACTTGAAACCCCCAGTCCTTTCAAATCCGGATGTATATAAATATTTACCTTCTTGAGATTTTTCTGCCGGACAATATTGGAATAGTAAAATACGGCATCTTCCATCACCGACAGCAAATTGGGCTGGACATCCTGATTTTTTTTCTGGTGCCCTACATCTACCCCGATGATAATGTCAGCACCCGCATCCAGTACCTGCCTGACGGGAAAATTATCTACCACTCCTCCGTCCACCATTCTGCTGCCATTTACCACAACAGGTTCAAAAATCGAAGGTATGGACATACTGGCACGCATAGCATCAGCAAGATCGCCCTGACGAAAAACAACCTCTTTATTATTATCTATATCCAAAGCTACACACAAATACGGAATGGGCAGTTTATTGAAATCACGAATTCGATACACCGGTGCCGTCAATGTGTGGAGAAAATTTTCTATATGTTGCCCCCGTATTATACCGGCAGGAAGAGTGATTCCCTTAGTACTGAAAGGAAAGGATACCATAAAGCGATCCCGGTCTTTCTTTTCGGTAATGGACAAATCCTCCCTTTTGATAAAATCAGATAACAAATAGCTCCAATCCTGTTTTCTTATCAATGAAATAAGGGTATCCATCGGTACTCCCGATGCAACCAGGCCTCCTACAATAGCCCCCATGCTGGTCCCTCCGATAATGTCAAATGGAATACCTTCTTCCTGCAACACCTGCATCACTCCCAGATGTGCAAAACCCTTGGCCCCGCCACCGCTTAATACCAGTCCGACCTTAGGTACACCATCGGAGGCAGCAGACTGCCCCTGTAAAGAAATGATGGAGACAATATGAAAAAGAAGAAGAAGAGAGATACACAACTTTGATTTCATGGCAAAACACTTTGTGAAGTTCAAGAATATTCTTTGCAAATATATGTACATAATCCAATGGTACTTCTGACAAAAAAAATTAATCCCGGTCTGCGCACAGGCCATAGACCTTACTGGGTAAATCCTTTGCTCCACTGAAGCTACGCGAAAGCGAGGCAGACTTAGGAATTTATTGTTTTGGAGAAAAGCCAAAACAGATGAAACCCTTTGTCGTCCCGCAATCAAAAGCATTTTGAGTTTTCTGTTGCGGAATGTGGATTAATGAAACCAATAAGATAATTTCAACACCAATGCCCTGTTTTTTGGCATGAATCCGTCAGGATAGGAATTATCGGTGTAAACAATATACAGATCGGATACAGGCGCATACCGCCATTGAAACCGGACATTAACATTTATATTGTCAATCTGGTTATTATACTGAACAAAGGTGGACAGGAAAAGCTTGTCCGTGAAGGTGAGATCCAGTTTAGGACCCACAAGGATAAGATTAGCACTGCTATAGGGCGCCGGTAAAGCTATCCGGTTAAATGCCAGGTCCATGGTAAGGTTGGCAAAAGGCTGTATCCTGTATGAAAACTGACTTGCAAAACCAGTGCGATGTCCGTTGTAATAGCCCCCGGCTATCATAGTTAAGGTGAAATTGAAGAGTCTCCGTACATCAGAAATATAGGAAAAACCAGCTTCCTGCCAATGATAATCGGAACCTGAGGACAGGGCAACGCCCCCCGTATGTGTAGGATCGTAATCCTCCAACAATAAAATATAGTTATCGGACAAGTCGAACTTAAACTTGCTTCTGTTCAGCCATTCCAGTCCGTATCCCACCGCTGTTCTCGAGTCGTTTATATGAAAATCGGTAGAGAAGTACATGTCGGATTTCAGAAAAGGACCATGATTGGCAAGATGGCTGGAAGAAGGATAGAACTTGTACTGAATACCAGGAGTAAGCTCCTGAAAACCGGTACGGGGAACATATCCTGTTTCAGCAATGAAATTCCGCCCAACCCAGGCATGTTCCATGGTGGCCTGAACCTTGCCGTTATCGTACATCAGTTTTTCTGCCAGAGAAAAAGCCTGATGATGAATGCCGGCAGAAAAAGCCTGATGATAAAAGAACTTTCCGGTCCAGCGGCTGTCACTACTGGCCAGGTTGTATTCAATACCTGCCACGCGATTGTAACGCAGGGAAAAAGGATCTTCCGTTGACGAGGGGCCTGTAGTTTGTTTATTCACCATAAAGAAACTTATGTTTGACCGTCTGAAAACTTTTCTCTGAAATACTGCCACGGCAAAATTGGCTGCGGGGACCGTATCCTTGCTGCCTGTTTGCATATCCATGATGCCTGTCCGCCAGTTTTTGCCTATCTGCCCGCTAAGACGGGCTCCCGCCCATACCGGAGTGGCCAATCCGATACGCCGTGAAAAGAAAGGACGTAGTCGCTCTTTTCCTATACTGGCAAAAAGATCACTGTTCTCTTGAAAGAATTTTCTTTTCTCCGGAAAAAATAATTCGTAACGATCCAGATTGATTACCTGCCTGTCAACTTCCACCTGTGAGTAATCGGGATGTATGGTGATATCCAGGTTCATGGAGGTAGATGGGGTTATCTTGGCATCCAGTCCACCCCCAAAATCATAGTTTCCCGAACCACCCTCCTGGACGTCATGAGAATAACGAACAATCACAGAAGGAATCAAAGAATAACGCAGCCCCAGGTCAGGAGGTGGCATATCCCATAAAAGCGTTCCGGTAAATGCCAGATTGGCGGTCTGAAATTGCCTGGGTACCGGTGCCCAGGAGGACTTTTCTGCCGTTTTCAGATCCAGGCGACTGAAATTGATGCCCCATTCTTTTACACCTACTTTATATCGTATGCTCCGAAATGGGATGGCGAATTCAGCCACCCACCGGTCGGGATAGCTTTTTACCGCCGATTTCCATTTGCAATCCCATTCAAGGTTAACAAAACCTCCGTTGGCCTGGATTCCTTCCCACTGGACTCCCGCCGCTGAAATTCCGAAAGCAAAGCCATTGGTCTGATCGTTGTAAGTATCCATAAAAACAATAAAATTATCGTTTTTGGGAAAAGAAAAATCCCTTCTTAACGATTCAACAGGTCTTTTCCCCGGTAATGTATCGTGACAAATGACGGCCAGATACAGATATTTTTCATCATGAGACAACATAACCTCTGTCTGTGCTTTGGCATAGCCCGTATCCATGGGCAACACACGGTGAAAATGATCTACTCTCCGTGCTGATTGCCAGGCAGGATCATTCAACAGCCCATCTAAAACCAAAGGCTGCCGGGTCATCTGAATAGGGATAATATAACGGCTCCGGTTCATTCCGGGAATCACTTGAGAAAAAAGGCTGTTCTGGAAAATGAAAATCAAAAAAATAAAAACGATGCTATTGTACAGATACTTGCAAAAGGCCTTATACATTTGTTTTTTTTTACAAATAAAGAAAGAATAATTGAATTTTTCGTCAGGCATTATGTTTTCTCTCGGTTCGAAAATTTCAAAGAACGGGATTCTTCTTTTCCTGCAGCGTGGCATCTGCCTTTATAATTTAAGTATTTTGTCAGGATGTAATAACCTGAGTTCGACATAAGCAATATATTAAAATAGTGCGAGTTGCCCAAATGTATCTTGCGTTTCGTATTTTATTCCCGGTTTTTTAGGCAAGAATGAGTATGCCAACAATCCTGAAATAAGATTTGAAATAAAATTCACTACGCTCCTGTGTCTGGAATGTTCTATCTGACAGATGTTTTTCAATTCATCATTAATGGTTTCAATAAGAGATATTTTACATAACATGATCTTATCGTGAATGGTCATAAGTTGGTTTTTCATATTATTTCGAAGCCCTGTAATCAAGTGAATACCATTGATTTTTCATGCGTTTATAAAGTTTAGTGAGTTAATTTTTGATGAATTCAAGTCACAAATGCAATTATTTTCTATATGATTATTCAGCCTTACTTGTATTATTCAATGTCCAATACGGCGAGTAAAGCCAGGTAGTTATCTACTAAAAAACCTTCATATCCCCAGCATTCCCCATTCCATGTTTTCCAGTCCTTTGTCATTTTACTGCCGGGACAATTACCCTGAAAATCCCCGTTTTTAAAACTTTGCAGCATAGGGTAAAGAATCATGTCCGCTTCTTTACGCATATTTAACAGATATAATGCTTTAATAGTAAAGTAAGCAAAGCAGCCTGTAGCACCTCCATTTTCATATACTTGAAAATTATTATATCCAAACCGTCTGTTGAAATCAGTATAATCATCTTTTCTAATCGGAATCAGATTACCTGGTAAACCCAATTTAAAATTAGTATATCCTACTTTTTTCATCTTTTTCAGTAAGCGATTCATAATAGCTTTCCCCTGATCTTCATCCAATAAACCATAACATATAGCTACACTGTTAACAAAGATGAAATAGTAATCATGTAATTTGCCATCTTTACTTCGCCATCCTGCCAGCAGTCTACTGGCAGGATTGTAAAAGTTCTTGTAATAATTGCCTCTCAATTTTTCTGCAAAAGATGCAAAATAAGTGCTGTCTCTCTTCTTATTTAATACTGCTGCAACTTTTGCAAGTTGAGTAGCTGCATGGTAGGCCAATGCATTGGAGTAAGCATCATCATGCCCAAAACCAATAGTATCCCACCAATTTGCCGGTCGCTTATAAGAATCCCAGCTATTAGCATTACCCGAATATCCGTACTCTATAATTCCATCGTTGTTCTTATCAGTCTTTATCATTTTTACTGCCCACTGTCTGATACCTTCATAATTCTTCCCGGCCCAATTATAATCCTTCGTCTCCAGGATATAATAGCAGGCGGAAATAATCAAAGAAGGAGCACTATCTGAAGAATTATAATCACTATGCCAGTGTCCACATCCAACCTGACCGTAACCGAACATACCATTTAAATACCTATCTAAAGTATTTCTGACTAAGTCCATGGCCGTAAGTCCTTTAACCAATTGAGGAGTACGCCTGGCCATTTCTGCATATAAAAAAAGTGTAAAGGCACAGGTATCACTTGCCGAATTATTGGCTAATGATCTTCTTCTTGGATTGAGTTGAAAAATATTGATAAAATTTCTTTTGAACCCGTCAAAGACCGGATTATTTTTCATTGCATCTGTTTCAGGAAAAATGGCAACTGATTCAAATGAATAGATAATGTCAGGATGCCGGGCATCTGCTGCAGGCAGACTTATAGTGATAAATGGCTTTTCTACCTTTCGAATTGTATTATTATTCAATACCCAACATTCAGCATCATAAAATGCTGTAATATCAGCATTATTACAATATATCCTGAACGTACCCATGCCCGGAAGATGCATGACACAGGGAAATTTGATTTGTTTATCTCCTGCCATGGTACCCAGTATCGTACTATGATTCAGTTCCTGAGAAAATGTGATTTGAAATGGCTTTGATTTTTCCCCTTCTTCCCACTGTGTACGCATCGTTATTTTCTTTTCCCCGCATGTTATCTTCCATACAGGCACATGCATTTTCCCTGAACCGTTATAATAGGATATACTTTTTCTTTTTATTTTGCTAATATATTTTCTGGTTTCTGATCCCTGTATGTTCAATAAAGGATTAATCCTGAATTGGGAATGTCCAAGACTATCCATTGAAAAGTATTTTAGCCGGGGCTTTTCAGCATCCAACTGCAGTTTAT
>JAGGWN010000120.1 GCA_021157415.1 Bacteroidales bacterium
AAAATAAAAAAATTCTTTTTCATAATATTTGATTTTATTTGAATTAATTAAAAATTAAATTTCATTGACTTCAAAAATATTGGAATGGTTCAGTTTGTTTTTACATAATTTTCGAGAAAATGTATATAATTTCCAGCGATAGAAAAAGCCGGATCCTTATTGAGGATCCGGCTTTTTCTATAAAATCTTCCTATGGTTATCAACTTCTTCTTAATATTTTGATTCGTTCTTCAAATTCCTCTTTGCTGATTTCTCCTTCGGCGAACTTTTCCTTCAAAATATCTACCGCATTTCTGCCGGCACTTTGACTGTTTTCATTGTTCCGTGTGATTCTTATGATAAACCAGACGAACAGGGCGACGAGTGGCAGCCATACCAACCACATCATCGACATTCCAAAAAATCCCCAATTTCCCATCATAGCTGTATTATTTTAAAGATTTAAAAAGGTCTTCGTTACTTATCGGTAAAGCAGGCAGTTCCAAACCGGGTGATTTAGTCGACCCCGTCTTTTTATCCATCTGCATCATCATTTTTTGCATGGATATGCATTGCTGCATTATGTTTTTATGATTTTTCGTCATTCCATTATTCATGTTTCCTTTTTGATCCATCATGGCCATCATCTTCTTTTTCATGATGGTATCCTGCATCATCATATGATGCATGGACATCATCTGTTGCATCATAGCCATGTGTTTTTGCATCATTTCCTCCAGATTCATCATTTTCATCTGTTTTTCGGCAGATGAATCCTGCATCATCATATGAGAAGCATGACTCCCGGAAATACTATTCTGTTGTTGTTCAACGGCAGGATATTTTTTCATATGTGTCATTTTATGGGATTGTTCTCCGGTACTCTGAGCTCCGGCTATCCCTGCGGCTGCAAACAAGGCAACCATACTAAGTATTATCATTTGTTTTTTCATTGTTTTCTGTTTTTATTATTGTGTAACTATTTACTTATGATTATTATTTACTTATTTTTTTGTTATTATGAATATCAGAAATGAGGTCTGCAACAGGCAGGTACCGTGTTGTCATGAAACGTTTTCTTGTTACTCTCAGCAATTTGTTCAAGGAATTTTTGAACAGGACTCTTTTTTATCCTGTCCATCTCTGTCATAGGTAATCCTGCTTTAAGAAGTGTTTCCTTGATATAATCGCCGGTAATAAGATGAGAATAGTAGGTGACCGCAATCTTATCGGGAAGAAAAACGATTTCTTCTATCCCGTGCTAAGAATTTGTTTCTTCCGTGATAGCTGACACCTCTTTTGGTTTCAATATTCTTTTTGTATTGAAATGGATATATGTCAGATAATTATTGTCGAATTTCGATATATTGGTTTTCATGAATGAATTTATTTTGTAGTGATAATTATATGTTCGTGAGAGCTGGATGAGCCTGAATGAACAGGTTGGGAAACCATCTGTAATCAGAGTGATTAGACTGATTCTTTTTAACCCCTGTTTAGATTTTAACCCCTGTTTAGATAAGAAAAAGACAGATAACTGACTGTACTTGTATGGATCCCCTGGTAACAACTGATCCGAAAATTACGGGTGTTTTGTAACAGGGATTATGGGAAAGGCCCTCTGCATTTCTTCGTTTTTCAACATGTCCGGTGATTTTAATTGTGGGAATTACCGGAACCAATATGTTTTGTGGGTTGAAAAAAGAATTTCCCAGTGGGTAATGTGTGATATGATTCATGCAGCAGTCTGATTGTGATCCCTCTGAACCAGTATTCATCTGATAGACCTGTTGGGTACCCATGTCAGTCCGGCAGTTTTGCTGCCGGACTGTGAATCCTGTTATTGCTGTGAAAAAAAACAGCGCCAGGATAATATATATGGACTTGTGTGGTTTCATTTTTTTCTCCTGTAACAAAGATACAGCATGGACCTCCGGTATGTTTTATATAATAAGCGGAAAAGTGTACATAATTTCCCCGGCATTATTGTTTTCTCAGCCGCAGGGCGTTACCGATCACCGACACCGAGCTGAAGCTCATGGCGGCAGCCGCGATGATGGGACTGAGCAGCAGTCCGAAGACCGGATACAGGATACCGGCAGCGATGGGTACGCCCAGAGAGTTGTATACAAAGGCGAAGAACAGGTTCTGTTTGATGTTCCTCATCACCTTATGGCTCAGGTCGCGTGCCCGGACGATGCCGTTGAGGTCGCCCTTGATGAGGGTGATCTCGGCGCTCTGCATGGCGATATCGGTGCCGGTACCCATGGCTATGCCCACGTTGGCCTGCATCAGAGAGGGAGCATCGTTGATGCCGTCGCCGGCCATGGCCACTTTATGTCCCTGCTGCTGCAGCTCTTTCACTTTGTTGTATTTGTCTTCCGGCAGACAGTCGGCCTCAAAGCCGTCGAGACCCAGCTCGTCAGTCACGGCTTTGGCCGTGAACTTGTTGTCGCCCGTGAGCATGTGCACATGGATGCCCAGTTTCTGCAGTTCTTTGATGGCGCTGGCCGAGGTCTCCTTGATGGCATCCGCCACACTGACGATCCCTTCGACACGGTCGCCGATGATCAGGTACATGACCGTCTGGCCTGTGGATTGCCATGCTTCGGCCTTTTTGCGTTCCTCCTCGCGGAGGATGGCCTGGAAATCGTCCACCAGACGCCTGTTACCGAGTCCGAACTTCTTGCCCTGATATACAGCCTGTACCCCTTTCCCTGTGACCGATTCAAAATCTTTTACCTTGAAGGTTTCGACTCCTTTTTCTTTAGCTCCCGCCACGATGGCATCGGCAATGGGGTGTTCGCTGCCGGCATCTATGGAGGCGGCCCAGGAGAGCACCTCTTCATCGCTCAGCTTACCGAACGAACGGTAGCTTTTCAGGCTGGGCTTGCCCTCGGTGAGGGTGCCTGTCTTATCCACAATGAGGGTATCTACCTTGTTCATCTCCTCGATGGCGGCTGCATCTTTCACCAGCACGCCCGACTGGGCCATGCGGCCGGTACCCACCATGATCGACATGGGGGTGGCGAGGCCCAAGGCGCAGGGGCAGGCGATGATCAGCACGGATACCGCATTCACGAAGGCAAAGACCACTGCCGGGTCAGGACCCCAGAAATACCAGATCACAAAGGTGAGCAGCGCTATGGCGATAACGATCTGCACGAAATATTTGGCAACGATGTCGGCCAGCTTCTGTATGGGAGCGCGGGAGCGGCTGGCCTCGTTGACCATCTCGATGATCTGTGCCAGCAGCGTATCGGAACCTACTTTCTCGGCCCGCATCTCAAAGACGGTCTTGCCGTTGATGGTGCCGCCGGTGACGGAGTCGCCCGTCTCTTTCTCGGCAGGCACCGGCTCGCCTGTGATCATGCTCTCGTCGATGACAGCACTGCCTGTGGTAAGTACCCCGTCTACAGGAACTTTCTCTCCGGGCTTCACCAGCAAGATGTCTCCCACCGTTACCTCTTCCAGCGGGATCTCCTGTTCCTCGCCGTTACGTATCACACGTGCCACGGGAGGAACAAGGTTCAGCAGTGCTTTGATGGCCGTGTTGGTCTTGCTGTGGGCCCGCAGCTCCAGCATCTGTCCCAGCAACACCAGCGTCAGGATCACGGCCGAAGCCTCAAAATAGAGGTGTACATTCCCCGATGCATCCTTGAACTGGTCGGGGAACATGCCCGGGAACAACAATCCGAAGACACTGAACAAATAGGCCGCTCCCACACCGATGGAGATGAGGGTCCACATATTGGGGTTCCATCGTCGTATAGAGCTCCATCCCCGGATAAAAAAGATCCAGCTCGAGTAAAAAAGCACGGGAGAGGCCAGAAGAAACTGTACCCATCCCCGGAATTTTACGGGTGCGATCGATTTGAGATCGAGAAAAGGAATATAATCGGACATAGCGATGATAAATACCGGCACGGAGAACGCCAGGGCGATCCAGAACCTTTTGGCCATGCGTTTGTAGGCTTTCTCCTCTTCACTCTCCACTTCTCCGGAGACCGGTATCAGCTCCATGCCGCACTTGGGGCAGTCGCCCGGTTCGTCACGGATGATCTCCGGATGCATGGAGCAGGTATATTTCGTCCCTTTCTTCGGCGCGGTGGCTTTCTCCACCCTGATCAGATGCATGCCGCATTTGGGGCAGTCGCCCGGCTCGTCATAGGTCTTATCCCCCTCGCATCGCATGGGGCAGTAATACTTGTCCCCGTTGATGCTGTGGGTGTGTCCCCCCTGGTGCGAAGCATCTGTCTGAGGAACATGCTGACCCCCGTGATGGAGCTCATGAGCGTGGTCGTGGTCGTAGGAATGATCATGATCATGATCCTCTTTCCGGGAGACTTTTTCCCGCCGTACCAGGTTCATGTTACATACCGGGCATTTCCCGGGCCGGTCGTATGTTTTATCACCCTCACATTTCATGGAGCAATAATATTCCTGTTTTGAATGGTGGGGATTTGTTTTCATGATTTTATTTTCTCAATAAATGAAAGTATTGTTTTATCTGTTTTTACTTTTTCATCTTCCGACATTGAGTCAGTTCTTTTAACTCGCAGGAATGGCATCCTCCGTCTTCCGGATTATCTCCATCCCCGGTACTACAGGAATGAATCGTAAACTCCGCATCCCTGTCAAACAACATTTTGATTCCCGGTGTCAGCATTACCAGGCTGACCATCATTAATGATATGATAAATAATTTTATAAACATGGTTGTAATCTTTTAATTGTTACAGTACAAAGATCGGAAATGAACCCCCGGCTCTTTTATATAATTTGCGGGAAAAAGTATAGTTTTTTCCGAAGATAACTCGCACGTCGATACTGCAAAAAATGCTGGAATATTGGAACTAAGTGAACGAAGTGAGCGATCTCACCGAGCGATACAATGGATAGTTAATATACCTCCTTCATGAACACAACAGAGGATAAAGAAGTAAAAGTTCAAAGCTGAAATATAAAATCTTAAATACTTACACAATAAGCATAAGCTATATTTATCATTATATCAATAGTAATTATTTCTCAGGGTTTATACCTGAGTAACCGGTTAAAAAAGGTATCAAAGTAGTAATGATATTCTTCGTTGATATGGTAGTAAATCGTTTGTCCCTTGCGTTGTGTTTTTACCAGCTTCAGGTCCTTTAATTTTCTCAGATGTTGTGAAATAGCAGGGATCTTCATCTCCAGGATGTCGCTCAGATCACATACACATAGCTTACTTTCATGAAAGATCAGATATAACAGTTTTAACCGCACTTCATTGCCGGTAAGATAAAAGATGCCGGCCAGTTTCTTCAGGTTTTCCTCCTCATGAATCAGGCGGGCTCGATTGTTATGGATCAAAACAGGATCAGCATCAGCTCTGATACAAGTCATCCCTTTTGAAGCGGTGAATGTTGTTTTTTTTATCATGCCGGATCTTTCATTTTTCAGGATAAAGATAACAATGATTTATTTGTTAAGCAATTGCTTAAAAAGTGAACTCCTTTACACATAAAAAGGAAGAGCTTTC
>JAGGWN010000071.1 GCA_021157415.1 Bacteroidales bacterium
CTTTTTGAGAGAGGGTGAGTTGACTCAAAACCTCTCGAAAAAAGAAAGGACCCTTTCGCTCGCAGAGCGCTAAGGCTTTTTAGTTGGGTACCAGGGCCCATCCTCTCCGGATCACTGAAAGTACTCCGGTATCGATCTATGGCGTACACTTACAAATATTGATTCTTTGTATTGCCCCAGATGTAAAACAGGCAAAATGAGACTCCAGGTAACTCTCTCTGCAAACAACCTAAAACCAGGGTAAATTAAATTAAAGAAAAGTTCTTTGAACGGATGTGATCCAAATCCGGATGGGCTCAATGAACCATCGTGGAAAAGCTATGTCCGCATCCAAACAAAATTACTGCTTATGATGCATCGAAAGTATATTTCTCCACTTGGTAACAATGCAAAAAATCACCGCATAGCTTTCAAACCTGATAACCGTAAAAAGAACGCCCATAGCTCTGCGCCATAGTCCAACTCGTTTTTATTCCTCATTCCTTTCCGGTCTTCCTGTTTTTTCTCAATCTGTTACAATCTTTCCAATCATTTTGCTAAATTTGTACGGGAACGATGAATAAAACGCTATTACGTTGTGTGTGATTACTCATCCGATTCATTTTATGTGGATTTTGTTTATATGAAACAAAAATATATTTTTGTTCGTTAGGGATATGAGGAACAATTGAGTAATTGGAAAATAAAATCGGAAAGAAATGTTAGAGGAGCTGAATTGTTAATAAAAAATTCCCTCTCTTCAGCAAGTGTTCATTGCTCGTACTATAGCAATATTCAAATTATGTTACATGTATTATTTAAAGACCTACATAAATCAGAAGACGAGATTGAACAAGAAGCTAAACAAGGTTCTATTGATGAAAACGGGTTCCATAATTGGATAAAAGGAGTTATAACCAGGGAATTATTTACCCGAGATTTTAATCTTGTACGAGACTTTAACAATTTTTTTGGCCAACTAAAATCATTAAGAATAAAAGCTGATTATAAAAATATAATAATAAAAGAAAGTAAAGCTAAAGATGCATTAAGTTTTTCTAAAACTATAAATGAAATTCTATCAGAAAAATTTGAAATATGAAAGCAACTGATTTTGTTATACGGAGGTTAAATGAATTAATTGATAATTTTCCTAAGCTTAAGGCAAAGTATGAGTATGATAACAGTTCAAAGTCTCATTACATAGAAATTTTACCTGCAAAGGAATTTAAAAACAATAAGGACTATGCGATATATGAAACAAAACTTATAATTGATTTCATCTCCAATTTCCCATACGACGAAATAGTATTTATTACAAAAAATGATTTAATAGATATCTCAAACCCTATTTTCGAGAAAGAAGGTAAATTATATCGTGTAGAGAAAGTATCTTTCTGGAACTCATTTAATTGGTCCAATGAGATAAAAATGAATTTTAATTTAGACCTAAATTTCTCTTTTAATGAATCTATTATTAATGAAATAAATTTGTTAACAGAAGGATTTGAGCTCCCTGAATTAAAAGAAATAATAGTTAAACCATTAATTGAGGATCCTGTTGATATTGATCAAGATATTACAGAATATTCTTTAGCCGCATAAATCATTGTAATGAAAAGCAATACCTTTAGATTACTAAATATCATATTGATAGAAAGTTCTTTTAAAAGAAAACCTATTATTGAATTCGACAAAGAATTAAAGAATAATATCAATATTGATATTCAGAATTCGATAGAAGGCAGTAATTTATATGTTACAGTTACCTTAAAATTTGATACAGCATTACATGATAAAAAATTTATTGTATCAAAAATTAAAATGCTAGGAATATTTGAGTTTGGAGACAATCCAAAATTATCAATTGAAGACTTTGGACACATTAATGCCCCTGCTATTATTTTCCCATATATTAGAGAACATCTTTCAAATGTATCTATGAAAGCAGGTATCCAACCAATTTTATTACCTCCTATAAATTTCGTCCAGCTCGCAAAGAAAAAAAGTAAAAAGTAACCACACACAACTGTGCATACAGCCCACGGCGAAATCTCATCTTTTGGACAGAGATTTCACCGTTTTTTCGCAACTTTCGCTTCGGTTGAAAAAGATCCGGCTAACAAGTGCCGCGGGCCATATGCAAGATCGTTGCCTTCAAGTAGAAAAGAAAAAACAAAATGAATAGACAAGCCTGCATAAATGAAATTATAAAATACTCTTCAAGATTTTCGGAAGAGGTAAAACACTATAATTCTATCGGGTCCTATGAATGGGGAGTATCTCTATCTTTTGCAATTCCATCATAGTTATCAGGATTATCAGGAAGATGAAAATTTAAGCTGTAAAATTCGGATTTTTTTAGTAATTATGAAATCTCATTGATTTATAAACCCCAAAATGATCTGATTATGCACAAAAAATGGTTGTTCTTTGTAATTCTAATAATGTCCTGGTCATGGATGACTGCCCAGGAAAACCTCACCTACCAGAGGCCATCGGAAAAACTAGCCCGTCTGGTTGATGCTCCGGCCACCCCTTCGGTGATTCTTTCACCCGACCAGCAGTATCTGGCTATATTAAGCAGAAACAGCTACCTGGACATTGAGGATCTGGCGCGTCCGGAACTCAGGCTGGCGGGCTTACGCATTGATCCTGCCAATAATGGACCGACAAGGCTGAGGTACAATAAGGATCTCAGTTTCATGCGGATTTCCGATAGAAAAATTATTCCGGTTTCCGGGCTTCCGGAGCAGGCGCGGATTATATCATTCCGCTGGTCTCCCGACGGATCCCGTGCCGCCTTTTTGATTGCAGGGGATACCCGTACCGAGATATGGATAGCAGACACAGAGGAATTCCTGGCCCGCAGGATATCGGGAAAAGCGGTAAACAGTGTTTTTTATGGTGCTTTTGAATGGTTCCCCGACAGTAAAAGTATTCTGTTTCGGGCTGTTCCTTCCGGCAGGGGTCCGGCGCCAAAGCCTTCTCCAATACCCAAAGGGCCGGTTATTCAGGATAATACCTCCGGAAAGAGGGCGGCTGTCAGAACCTATCAGGATATGCTTTCCTCTCCCGAAGATGAGCAGATGTTTGCCTATTATGCTCAATCGATCATCGTGAAAAAGGATCTTAACGGAGGTGAAACGGTACTTGGAAAGAAAGGTATTTATACAGGGACAGAAATCTCTCCAGATGGAAAGTATATCCTTGTTGAAGAAACGACCAGGCCATTTTCCTATATCGTTCCCTATTATCGGTTTCCAATGTCGGTAGCGATCTGGAATCTCAAGGGAGAGGTTGTGCGTCAGATTGCGAAATTGCCTCTGGCAGAGAATATCCCCCGGGGATTTGACGCCACAAGAAAAGGTCCCAGAAGTTTTACCTGGCGGTCGGATAAACCGGCAATTCTCTATTGGGTGGAGGCCACAGATGGGGGTGATCCTTCCGTGGAAACAGAAACCCGCGAACAAATATGGTATCTGGAGGCTCCCTTTACAGGAGATCCTGTTAAGGACATTTCACTGGAACTACGTTTTGGTGGGATTACCTGGGGTAATGACGGGTTGGCTGTAGTGTCGGAAAGATGGAGAAAATCGCGCAGATCAAAAGTCAGTTTTTTTGAACCCGGCAAGGGTGATGGTCTCAAAAAAGTTGTCTTTGATTATTCTTATGAGGACAGGTATAACATGCCCGGTAACTTTGTGACCAGGACAAATGAGCATGGACATCAGGTGCTCCTCACAGATAAAAAGGGGAGTAAACTATATATGACGAGTGCTGGGGATTCACCTGAAGGAACTCGCCCCTGGATTGGAACTTATGATTTAAAGACCGGCAAGACGAAAGAGTTATGGAGATCTTCTGCACCCTTTTATGAAGTGCCGGTAAATTTTATTAATGCAGAAAAAGGGATTGCTCTCATCCGCCGGGAGAGTGTTAATATACAGCCCAATTATTTTACAGTAATCCTGCGGACCGGGAAGCTTAACCAATTAACTGATTTTCCACATCCATATCCCGATTTTAGTGGAATTACAAAAAAAATAGTTCATTACAAGCGGAAAGATGGTGTGGACCTGACGTTTGAGTTATTTTTGCCTGAAGGATATAAAGAAAGTGACGGTCCGCTACCGACATTTCTCTGGGCTTATCCAAGGGAGTTTAAGAGTGCTTCTGCTGCGGGACAGGTCAGGGGTTCACCATACTCTTTTATCCGGATTAGTCCGATGTCGGCTGTTCCGATGGTCCTTGAGGGTTATGCTGTATTGAACAACGCCAGTTTCCCCATCGTTGGCGAGGGAGATGAAGAGCCTAACAACACATTTATTCCACAGCTGGTGGCCAATGCCGAGGCGGCCATAGATAAAGCTGTTGAGATGGGAGTTACTGATCCCGCACGTGTTGCTGTCGGTGGACATTCCTACGGAGCATTTATGACAGCCAATCTGCTGGCGCACTCCAGGTTGTTTGCAGCAGGTATTGCACGATCAGGGGCATATAACCGAACACTAACACCCTTCGGTTTTCAGAACGAGGCCAGAACCTATTGGGAAGCACCGGAAATTTACTATCAGATGTCTCCGTTTATGCATGCTGATGAAGTAAAAACGCCGTTACTTATGATTCACGGTATGGCAGATAACAATTCCGGAACATTTCCTATACAGAGTGACCGGTTTTATGATGCCCTGAAGGGACATGGGGCGATTGTTCGCCTGGTTAAATTACCACTGGAAAGCCATGGTTATCAGGCCAGGGAGTCGGTTTTGCATGTTCTTTGGGAAGAGATGAGGTGGCTTGACCAGTATGTGAAGAACAAATAAATGGCAAAGAATTTATTCGGAGGCTTCGTAATGAAGCCTCCTTTTTTTGGAGTGGGTTCTGCAGCGCGCTAAAAGTTGTTAAAAGAGCATCTATTGAATGGGAAAATCAGGTTTGGGAAGGTCGTTTTTTTGAAATTTTCAAAAAAGCGAGACATTTGACCACTTAAATTTGGGCTATGCGGATGATCAGATTTTTCCTGATGCTTTTCATCGTATTGTGCGGACTTCCAGGGGACGCTCAGGAACCGGTGAGGGACTCCCTGATCAATGTGCTGGGACAGTTGCGTGATGAAGGTTCGGGACAGCCCATTCCCTATGCCCATGTGCTGAATATATCCCTTCGCCGTGCCACGATATCCGATACCTTTGGATTCTTTACTCTTTACCATACAGATGCGGCGTACATTAATACTACCCAAAATTAGGACCACTGGTTAAGTTGAAAAAAGTTTAATTTTAACCAGTGAATTATGAAAAGAAAAAGAAGAAAATTCTCAGCGGCCTTCAAGGCCAAAGTAGCAATAGAGGCGCTCAAGGAGCGAGAGACTCTTGCAGAATTGTCCAAACGA
>JAGGWN010000043.1 GCA_021157415.1 Bacteroidales bacterium
AACATGGACGAATACAACGAACTGAAAGCTGCGCTGAAGGATAAAACCTTGGACGAAAGTACCCTGGACAGAAATCTTGTTTATAACATGGAACTCAAACTGAAATCACCCGCCATGAAAGGATATGTCCCTTCTTTCAAACCGGATCTGAAAGCGCATGCTAAGATTGCCAGAGAAGCTGCTGCCGAAGGAATGGTGTTGCTGAAAAACAAGGATCATACCCTTCCATTGAAACGGGATAATAAAATCGCTGTTTTTGGTAAAATATCCTATTATCTCATAGCCAACGGCACAGGAAGCGGAGAAGTAAGAAGTTACAAACATAAAGTGTCTGTGAACAAAGGACTGAAAGATGCCGGATTTGTAGTATTGAAGGATCTTGAAAAAGAATATAAAGAGTATATAGAAAAAATTATACGTGAAAATCTGGTGCCTCCTTATTTTGATAATCCTAAAATGCGCAGGGACAACGGCATTGTTGGCAATCAGGCTCCTCCTCATTTCAAGAACAGGCTGGTAGCATTCAGCAAAGAAAAAGTTGTTTCGGAAGAGGAAATAAAGAATTATGAAGCCCGGACGGATGTTGCTGTTATTAGCTTTGGAAGAAGTGCCGGTGAAAATTATGAAAACGGATACCTCCCTATGACCCGGATAGAACTTAATCTTTTACGCAATGTCAGTAAAGTGTTTCATGCTGCCGGAAAAAAAGTAATCGTTGTGCTCAATGTGGCAGGGGTGTGGGAGACGGCAAGCTGGAGAGATTATGCCGATGCCATTCTCTTGGCCTGGTTACCGGGACAGGAGGGAGGCCATGCCGTAGCCGATATATTAAAAGGAACCGTCAATCCGTCAGGTAAATTGCCTGATACCTTTCCTTTGAAATATGAAGACGTTCCTTCTGCAACCACCTTTCCGGGAGTGCCGGTCGAAAATCCTGTCAATTCATTTTACAAAGAAGGGATTTATGTGGGCTACCGTTATTACGGCACGTTTCATGTACCTGTGGCTTATGAGTTTGGATACGGCTTGTCATATACCACCTTTGAATACTCCGGCCTGAAACTGAGCAACCCGGTTTTTACATCTGAAATGAAAATTTCCGTTACGGTGAAAAATACAGGAAAAGTGGCAGGAAAAGAAGTGGTTCAATTATACCTCGCAGCTCCGCAGACAGAGATAGAAAAACCTGCACAGGAGCTCAGGGGGTTTGCCAAAACAAAATTATTGAAACCCGGAGAAAGTCAGCAACTGGCCTTTCAACTGGATGCCCGTGATCTGGCTTCTTTCCGGAGCGGGAAGAGCGCATGGATTGCTGATAAAGGAAATTATGAAGTGCGTGTGGGGGCGTCTTCAAAAGATATCCGGCTGAAAGCCTCCTTTAATCTACCAAAAGATATTGTGGTCGAAAAAGTGCATGATGTACTTTATCCCAACTTTGCCATGAAAGAGTTGCGTCAGTCTGAGCAATAACAACGGATTTCATCCTTTGATAGAACTGAAAAAATCTGGGACAATGAAAGCAGGGTTTCATCCGGTTGCTGAAAAATATCTTCAGGAAGGCGGAATGGAGAGTACTGTTTTATGGTTTGTGTTTGAGGCTATGGATTGTCAGAATATATATCCTCAGGCCCTGAATATAGTATTCAATCCTCTTTTTGGGGAGAATATCGTCTTGCAACAGAAACAGAAAATCCCGGTGTGGGGTACAGCCAAATCCGGGGGTAAAGTAACGGTTGTTCTGGATGAACAAAAACAGAAAGAAATGGCTGACAGCGCCGGAAACCGGCATGTGGATCTGGCACCGGTTGTGGCCGGAGGTCCTTATGAACTGATCATCAGGGGTAAGAAAACGATAAGGATGAAGAACGTACTGGTGGGAGAAGTGTGTTTATATTCCGGGCAATCGAAGATGGAGATGCCGGTTGTGGGAGGCTGGGCAAAAGTTTACGGAATGGATATCCCTTATTCCGGACCTATGTATAAATCTATGAAAATACAAGGGGATACGATTCACCTTGTCTTTACCTATACCGACGGAGGTCTAAAAACAAAAGGAGACAATGCACCGGAAGGATTTGCCATAGCCGGAGCAGACAGAAAATTTGTCCGGGCCAAAGCCAGGATGATGGGAGATGAGATTGTGGTATGGAGTCCTGAGATAAAAAAACCCGTAGCCGTAAGATATGCCTGGGCTGCCAATCCGGTTTGTAATTTGTATAATGGAGCAGGCTTGCCTGCATCCCCTTTCCGTACCGATGACTGGAAAGGGATAACATACGGAAAAAAATAAATGATATGATACGAAGAAAAGGCCTGGGATTATTCCTTATTATAGTCATAATAGCAGGAACATCGTTTGTGAGCAAAACAGGTTCTGGGGATCATGTTGATTATACGTCCTGGGTAGATCCGTTTATTGGTACCGGGGGTCATGGACATACCTTCCCCGGGGCTATGGTTCCTTTTGGGTTGGTACAACTTAGTCCTGACACCAGAATGGAAAACTGGGACGGATCCTCCGGTTATTATTATGCAGATAAAACCATTATGGGCTTTAGCCATACGCATCTGAGTGGTACGGGAGCACCTGAATACTGTGACATCTTATTTATGCCCACGGTTGGTAAAATTCAAATGCAGGCGGGTGACGAAAACAACTCTAAAACAGGTTACAGGTCCTCCTATAGTCATAATAATGAATCGGCTTCGCCGGGTTATTACAGCGTTTTGCTTGATGATTATAAGGTAAAAGCGGAACTGACGGCTACTGCACGATCAGGCTTTCATCAATACACTTTTCCTGCTTCTCATCATTCAAATATCATGATTGATTTGAAAAACCGTGACCGGGTTATTGCATCCAATATCAATATCCTTAGTAATACTGAAATATCAGGATTGAGACGTTCAACAAGGTGGGTAAAAGACCAATATGTTTATTTTTATGCAAAATTCTCTAAACCATTTAAAAAATTCGGGATTGCCATTAATGACACCTTGGTCGAGCATATTACCCGTGCATCAGGAAAAAACATCAAAGCCTTTGTCAGTTTTGACACAAGAAAAAACGAGAAGATCCTGGTAAAAGTGGGCATCTCTGCCGTAAGCGCAGCGAATGCAAAATTGAATCTGGAAACGGAGATAAAAGATTGGGATTTTAATAAAATCAGGAAAAGAGCCCATGATGCCTGGAACAGGCATTTATCCAGGATTGAAATTGAGGGCGGCACCCGAAAACAACGTCGTATTTTCTATACTGCCTTATATCATACGGCCATGGAGCCAAACATCTTCAACGATGTGGATGGCCGATATCGGGGTGTTGATCTGAAAGTGCATCAGGCAACAGGGTTCACCCGCTATACGGTTTTTTCTTTATGGGATGTTTTCCGTGCAGAAATGCCATTATATACAATTCTTGATCCCTCCAGGATGAATGATTTTATCAAAACATTCCTGGCTATTTATAAAAATGGGGGCCGACTGCCTCATTGGGAGATATGGGGGAGTCACTCGGGCTCTATGATTGGTCACCATGCCCTGCCGGTAATAGTAGATGCTTATAATAAAGGAATACGTAATTATGATATTAGTCTGGCCTATAAGGCCATGAAACATCAGGTCGACCACAGTGGTTATTATGCACGAATGGGTTTTATCCCTGCGGATAAGAGCTCCGGTTCTGTTTCCAAAGTATTGGAATATGCTTATGACGATTGGTGTATTGCTGATATGGCAAAGAAATTAGGCATGGATGATGACTACCTAGTCTATCAACAGAGGGCACAATTTTATAAAAATCTATATGACCCTTCAACAGGGTTTATGCGGCCTAAAAATACTGATCGTAGCTGGGTCACACCCTTTGATCCCGCCGAAGGAAGTGAGCATTTTGTGGAGGGAAATTCCTATCAATATAGCTTATTTGCGCCACATGATGTCTCAGGACTGGTTGAACTTATGGGGGGAGACAGAAAATTTGAGCAATGGTTAGACCGGCTTTTTACAAAAAAATCCAAGTACGATGCCTTCGTTATAGATGCCAGTGGTTTGATTGGGCAGTATGCGCATGGCAATGAACCCAGTCATCATCTGGCCTATTTATATAATTATGTGGGAGCTGCTCCTAAAACCCAGAAGAGGGTCAGGCAAATCCTCGGCACCATGTACGATGACAAACCCGATGGATTAAAAGGAAATGAGGATTGCGGTCAAATGTCAGCGTGGTATATTTTAAGCTCCATAGGCTTCTATCCTGTTAATCCTGCTGATGCTAAGTATAGTATCGGAACACCGTTGTTCGATAAAGTGACCATTCATCTGGAGAATGGAAAGGATTTTATCGTGCAGACGAAAAATGGGTCTGAACAAAATATGTATATTCAGTCTGCTACATTAAATGGCAAACCATATACGAAATCATGGTTTAGTCATGATGAGATTACAAAAGGTGGCAAGTTCGTTTTTGTGATGGGGGCCACGCCCAATTATAATTGGGGTACATCCTCTGCCGACAGACCTTTTACGCCGAAGCTACAACCGACAGTTTCAATCCCTTACATACAAAATACCAATCCCTGTTTTTTAAATAAAATCAGTGTTACCCTGAAATGTGACACTCCCGGGGCTGTGATCTACTATACATTGGATGGCAGCAGGCCTACCGTGGATTCCTATCGTTATAATGCCCCTTTTGAGCTAACGACGACCACCCGGGTGCGGTACATGGCTGTAAAAAAAGGATTGTTAAACAGCCTTGCCGTCTATGACGATTTAATTCAACTTCCCTACCAGAAGCCCCATGATTATTCTGGCATCCCGATGAAACCGGGTCTGAAATACAGATACTATGAGAGGAAAATGATGCATGTAAAAGAATTGGCATCCCTGAAACCCATCCAATCCGGCATTGTGCCGAAATTCACCATTGAGAATCGCAGAAGAGACAGTAACTTCGGGTATGTGTTCAACGGGTATATCTGGATCCCCCGTGATGGAGTTTATACATTTTATAATAAAACCAATGATGGCAGTATTCTTTATTTTGATGGAAAAGAATTCATTAACACCGATGGAGGCCATCCTGCGTATGAAGTGTTCAAAACCGTAGCCTTGAGAAAAGGAACCTATAAAATCGACCAAAAGTATTTCCAGATGGGCGGAGGATATATGAACAAGGTAAGCTGGAAAGGTCCCGGGATAAAAAAACAGGAGATACCTGCAAGCGTCTTGTTTCATATTGAAAAGTAAACATTACATATTTGCTTATTTAATCCAAATAACTTACCTTTCAAAAGAGATCATTCAGCTGAAAAAAGACTAAATAAAGTATGAATGTAATACCTGTCGTAATGAAAACAAAACAAAAATATCACATTCAGGTAATTGTTCTTACAATCATACTCTGCTCCACTTCTTTGGTTTTTGTCCAAGGAGTACCTGCAAAAACACCATGGAGTTATCATCCCGAG
The DNA here is from genome assembly GCA_021157415.1 of Bacteroidales bacterium. GTDB lineage: Bacteria > Bacteroidota > Bacteroidia > Bacteroidales > VadinHA17 > DRPN01. Next base: position 5,472 of record JAGGWN010000043.1, read on the forward strand.
GCCGGTATTGTGGATACCTCAACGGCCTTAGGTGACCCGGATAGTGACGGGAAGATGAGGCGGACATCCCTGATGCCTTCTGAAATCACCGGGGGCAGAACCTTACTGGCCGTTTCAGACTTAAAACAGGAGGGTAAAAAACAGATCATTCACTTCCCCGGAAATATCCTGAATACCAGTAGCCCGGCCCAGTCGTTCACCGACACCAACCGGATCTTTTCGCAATACAATGCACCCTCCGGCTGCCCGGCACCCTGCCAGTTCATCACTACCTTCTTGTACCGTTTTGCCGGGGATACGCTCATCGACACCCTCCACTACCGGAAGATTCTCTTTTCAAAGGATTCGATGGCCACCTGGGAAGTAACCGGCTTTGCCCGTGAGACCCGGGAAGGAAAGGTTTATTTCCGTAAGAAATACAGTAACGACAGTATCAGCAACGAAGGCCTCACCTACGACTTCTCCTTGCTGCCGGGAGACACGATGTACCTCTATAACCCTTTTCTGTACAATTACCGGGATACATGTATCCTCACCCGACTGGATACCGTAGAGATGTTCGATTCTGTCAGAAAGGTCTTTCACATGCGATCTATTAGCTGCCGTCCCGAGAATGGTATCTGTTACGGGGAGGAAGTATGGATCGAGGGCATCGGCTCCCTAACGGGACTCCTGCTGAGCGGCTTTGGGTTCAACCCCTGGGTTGGTTCTATTGACTTTCTCTTATGTGTTCACTATGGCGATTACCTTATCTACAGCAATCCCGATTTTGACGAATGTTATTATAACACGACCGCTGTCCCGCAACTCGCCGGTGACGATTTTAAAATGTTACTCTCGCCCAATCCAGTCACAGATGTTTCTTTCCTGAAGCTCTCCGGTCCGCCGGGAACCTGTCTGCTCGAGATCTATACGCAGGCCGGTCGTTTATTGCAAAAAAGAAAGATCCCGGCTGACGGTAAGTCAGTATTGCGGGCAGCCGACTTCAATCCGGGTCTTTATTTTTTCCGGGTGACAAAAAAGGACGGAGGGATCTTCACCGGCAAATTTATCGTGATCCGGAAATAGTATGGTCTTTTACCTGTCCTTATCTTTTATCTTCGCTCATTTCTCATATCATCCGGCTCTTTTACCCCGAGCCCTGAGCCATACACCTTACAACACTTCAACCTGCTTCGTCCACCGAAGCTTCGACGTCAGGAGAAACAAAGACGGATCAACTCTTCCGCTTTCTGCTTCCCCCGAAGTCTGGTTTACCGCGAGAAGGGGAAAAACCTTACCGGGGAATATCTGTCTGAAGATTATTTCCCTATTTTTGCAAGAGTTACCGGATTTTTTAAAAAACAACCTGTTATGAGACCGTTTGTCAGAACTCCTGCTCTCAGGCTAAGGCTTTTTATCTTCTTGCCTGTTTTTCTTTTCGCCTCGTTGTTCAGCACCATTGCACAAGACCAGGTACTCTGGACCTATCTCTCCGTCACCGGCAATGTGGATGCCACGCCTGCCGTCGCCGATGTAGATGGCGACGGTGTGGAGGACCTGGTGATGGCCACCACGGGTGGTACGGTGCTGGTACTGGATGCGCGGGGCCATATCAAATGGCAGTATGAAGTGCATCATACCATCAGCACGCCGGTGGCAGTGGCCGGCCGGCCGCTGCAGATCTATGCCCTCACCAACCCGGGCGGGGTGGTCTGTCTGGATGCCCGCCGCGGCATCCGGATGTGGGAATACACCATGCCCGAGGGCTTTACATGGGGCAGCACGGCGCCTGTCGCAGCGGATCTTGATGGTGACGGCACACCGGAGATCCTCGTCGCCGACCGCGGGGGACATCTGGTGGCCCTTCGCAAGGATGGCAGTCTCTTCTGGAAGTACGACCATCGTGAAGGGTTCCGTACAGCACCCGCGCTGGCCGACCTCGACGGCGACGGACAACCCGAGATCCTGCTGGGTACCGACAGGCATCCGCTTGTATGCTTCTCTCACAAGGGGAGAGAGCTGTGGCACAGCGGCGATAAAGGTTCCGGCTCCTCCCCGCTGGTTATGGACATCACCGGCGACGGGCACCCGGAGATCCTCTGTGGTAACAAAGAAGGGCTTACCGTCAGCGATGCAGGCGGACATCCTCTCTGGCACCACACCATGCAGGAAACGATCCATGACGGCATCGCCGCCGGTGACATCAACGGTGACGGCACCACAGAGGTAGTCGTGGCCGATATGCGAGGGAACATCGCCTGTCTCTCTTCTTGCGGCCAGCAGCTGTGGACTGCCAAAGTGGGTACCCGCGTGCGGCGCTCCCCCACCCTCGCCGACATTGACGGCGACGGATGCACAGAGGTACTTGTGAGCAGTTATTCCGGCAACCTCACCATCTTCGACAACCAGGGGAACCTGAAAATGGCCGTGCCCCTCCACGGCGGGATGAACAGCTCACCCATAGTGGTTGACTTCCTTCACGACGGGCGACCTGCCGTGGTGTGTGCCACCACATCGGATGTAACAGCTTTTAATCTGCTGCACAACAAAACATCCAAGGGTAAGATCCTCCTGGGACAGTACCGTCTCAACGCCGCCCGCACAGGAGCACTCCCAACCAAAGAGAAGACACCTAAAACATCCATCATCACGGTCAACTACGGAGATCTGCATACAGGCACCAACCATTTTACTGTGACTGTACGCAATCCACTGAAGAAAAAACTCTCCCTGCAACTGACGCTGCTGAAAGAAGGGGGAGGGACGGTGAGTGAGCAGACCCTCTCCACCGACACCCTCTTCAGCTACTCACTGCCTTACTCCATCCCCGGCGACCTACCGCTGACCCTGCACTTTTCCTACCGTCTTACGGAAAGAGGAAAACAAGTGGCCGGTCAGAAACGCAGCTTCTACCTGCTCCCGTTCGTTCGTGACCTGGCCGATCTGCAGGAGCGGCTGGCCTCGATACGCCGCAATTTAACGCAGCTAGACGATCAGGATTACGTCCGCATGCAACTGCTCTATCTCGAACGAGAATATGCGAAGCTCTCTGAACGCTCACGCCTTGCCGGCACCATGACGCCGCTGGAGCGGGCATCCCTGCGTACGCAGTACGAACAAATATACCGTTTGGCGGGGCATGTGCAGGCCCTTACTGCCGCAGCAGCAGCTGCCGGTAGCCGTCTGACAGCCTACGCTGCCAACCCGTGGGCACCTTTCGGTGGCGTCAACGAGATCGCAGAAGGACGGACCCCCCCGCCACAGCTGACCGTCGAAGCTTTCGGTGGCGAGACAGAGTCGGCCGCCTTCAACCTGGCCAACTACAGCAACCGTCCCGTAACGGTGCGCATAGAGCCGTCTTCGCTGGTGCGCAACGACTCCTCCGCCACCCTCTCCTTCCGTAAGGTGCTCTCTTTCCATGAGGTGGTGGATGTGCCCACCCACTCCCTTGACCTCTCGGCCGACGCCCTCCCCCACATGAACGGCGCCAGGACCCTTACGCTGGCACCGTGGACACTACGGCAGGTGTGGATCAACATCGACGCCTCCCAGATCCCACAGGGGGAGTGGCATACCAAAATACGCTGCCGAACTCTTGAGGTGGAACCGGCAGAAGCAGTGGTCACTCTGCAGGTAAAAGTCTGGCCGGTCTCCCTGACCCGTGAGGATCCCCTGCGTCTCTGCCATTGGGGTTATGTGGAGTCGTCGGTACTAAAGGAGATGCCCGAGGAGGCCCTTGACGACCAGGTACGCCACGGCACCAATGTATTCGTCGCCGGAAGTCACTGGGTGCCGGCAGCAGCATTCGACACACAGGGCAACCTGACAGGCAAGATCGATTTCTCTGTCCATGACAGATATGTCCGTGATCATGTGCCCTACGGTCTGATTCTTTTCTTCGGTTACCAGGGTGCCCTGAAAGGACCGGCTAAGATGTTTTCGCCGGTATGGACCAAAGCTTACAAGGAGTGGATCCGCCGCTGGCGGGATCACCTGCAGACGATGGGCGTGGACTATGAAGATTACGCTTTCTACCCTATCGACGAGCCGGGGCTGCACGAAGGGCTGGTGGATAAAGTGGTGAAGCTGGCCCGAGCCATCAAAGAGGTTGATCCCCGTCTGCAGGTTTATGCCGACCCTGTGAGCCGAGCCAGCATGGACGACCTGAAGAAGATGGCTCCCTACCTCGACATCTGGTGTCCCAACCGTAACGGTTACCTCTTGAACGAGGGTAACGACAAGCTCGAATACATCAAGTCAACGGGCAAAACCGTATGGACCTACGAATGTGAGGGGGATGCCAAACACCAGTCTCCGCTGGGCTACTACCGCAGCCAGTCGTGGCTGGTATGGTGGCGCGGCCTCACCGGGATCGGTTTCTGGTCGTACTGCACCTCACGTCATAATCCGTGGTATGTGCCTCGCGGCGGCCAGGACTATCTGCTTATCTACCAGGGGAACGGGGTGGTCACCAGCAAACGGTGGGAAGCAGTGCGCGATGGCATGGAAGATTACGGGATCCTGTATCAATTACAACAGTCCATAAAGAAGGCCAAAGCAACCATACCGGAAGAAACGATCAGAGAAGCTCAGAATATCTTAAACACGGATACTTATGCCATAGCCCGTTATTGCGGACTGGATAAGGAAGGTACCGTGCCTGGTACCGGCGGTATGAAAGAGATGCGGAAGGTGGAGGACATGCGCTGGAAAAAGATTATGGCGGTACGCCGGGAAATTGCATCGGTACTGAAAAAAATGGAACAATAAACCCTAGTTAAGCAATAGAATTTTTCTATTGCGCAATCTGGGATAAAATTTTTGCGCTGTTCGACATTCGTCGATCGTGCGGTTAAAGATTTTTTTATTGATGAGATATTTGTTAAAAACCAAACCTGCCTTAAAAACTAAACCCGACCCGGAATTCCATGTGGTTAAAATTAAAGTTGTTCACAACAGGATTTTGGAGGTAATTTTTAGATTTCCCGGAATATTGCATGTACCGGTAGCCCAGATAAAAGTAAAAAGCATGCTGATGGTTCAGTGGGTAGGATATCCCGGCTCCGACACCGGTAGCCACTTTCCCCACATTTTTGGTTCCCTGCTCTGAAGATGCGGAGGACTCCGGAAACAGGAAAGTTTTTCCCACGATCCCTCTTATCCAGGGATGAATCTTTTCCTTCGGAAACAGAAAAATACGCAGATCGGCATAAACAGGCAAGAAAGCAGGCTGAAAGTTTTCCACATTCATACCCACACCTAAAAACAGACCCTGGGAGTAATACCCGTGACTCATTCCCAGACTTATGGGCGTGGTTTCGATAATATCCATACTGCCCGGAAGCATACCCAGCGAGAAAAAAGCCATATACTTCCCTTTTTCGGTTGTGCTTCCTTCCTCAGAAGACATTAGGGGTTGGATTCCCTTTCGTTCCGGCGATATGACAGGTTGCCCGGCCATACTTCGGATATCTGTCATCCCAAAGAGAAACAGTGGAATAAACATGCGCAATAGCATTTTTTGGATTGATAAGGATGAATGTTTCATTTTTTTGTTATTTGAATGGTTTGGTGTGATTTTTGTTTATATTTTTTTAATCATTTAATACCTGCTGTCATGAAAGTTATATATCGTTTTCTCTTTTTCTTATTCATAATCCCCCTTTTCCCGGGATGCCATGATAAAATCATGCAGGAACAAACTTTTTATGAACCTGTTTATCTTTCTTTTGATGACTTGCGCAAACCCATTCAGGTTACCTCTTCTGATACACTACAAAAACCGGGCAAAATCTATATAAAAGATCAATTAATTTTCATCAATGAATACATGAAGGGTATCCATGTGATAGACAATACCGATCCTACCCATCCTGTACATCTTGCTTTTATTGGGATTCCGGGAAATGTGGACATGGCTGTCAGGGGTAATATTTTATATGCCGACAGTTATGTGGATCTGGTCTCCCTGGATATTTCCGACCCGCATCATATCGTGGAAAAAAGCAGGGCGAAGAATATTCTTCCTTATGCGATCCCGGCTACCGATGGCAAATATCCGATCGATAATGAAAACATTGACCAGGACAAAGGGGTCATCATACGGTGGGAAGTCAAAAAAGTGGTACGGGAAATCCATTATAATCCCAATCCCTGGCCCTGGCCTATCTATTTAAATTATGAAAACTTAAAATTCACAACGGATGGCGGACCAGCTTACCTGTTAAACAGTGGTGAAGGCGGGGTAAGCACAGGCACGGGGGGCTCCATGGCCAGATTCACATTGTACGATAAATGGTTATATGTACTTTCTAATAATAAACTAATCATCATAAGAGTAGATAATCCTGTGCAGATGTTTAAGGAAAATGAACAGTGGGTGCAGAACGGCATGGAAACAATTTTCCGGCATGATGATAAGCTTTTCTTCGGCTCCCAAACAGGCATGTTAATTTATGATCTGTCTGATCCGCTCCTTCCGGCATATATCTCATCTTATAATCATATCCGGAGTTGTGATCCGGTCATTGTACAGGGGGATTATGCCTTTGTAACCCTGCGGGCAGGCAATGGCTGTGGTTCTACCCTAAACCGACTGGAAGTAATCGATATTTCGGACATGGTCCATCCGGTACTGAAAAGGTCTTATGTCATGGAGAACCCTTACGGACTGGCAATACAGGATAGTTTGTTGTTCGTTTGCGATGGCGACGCCGGCCTTAAAATGATGAACAATGCCAATGATCCCCTTCACATGTTCGTTAAGGCGGCTTATGCCGGAGTGCACGCTTATGACGTGATTCCGCTTGCTTCTTCGCTTCTTATGATCGGCAGGGACGGTTTATTTCAGTATGAGGTGCAAAGTCAGTCTCAATTGAAATTATTAAGCTCGATCACGGTGGAAAAGCCATAGAAGATAGTTTTGCAGGGTTTTACATATTTTTTCTCCTGATTTTTATAGTGTTAAGTGAACGGCGGATGTTCCGTACAGCGACGGACTAAACCATTTCTTCTGAGACCGCACGTTGTCACTGAGGCTTCAACCCAAGGCTACGACCTCCGGGGGAAGCTTGAGCAGAGGTACAAGCGGCTACGAGAGACACAGCCTTTTTTCGCCAAAAAGGCTACGAAAGACACAGTAGGTGTCCATAACGGAACGCGAAAGCGAATTAAAATAAAAAAAAAGAGGAAACTACAATGAACCTGATCCAACTCGCGATTGAACACCAGTTCCGGCAGCTCCCGCTTTTGGGGTGTGAAGATAATAAAAGGAAAGCATATCTCAAAATTATCATCTTATTATTTTTAACTCAAAAACTTCTTCTGTTTATGTAAAGTAAACTATTGTTGTTGACCGATGTTTAGTATATTTGTTTATTATTGTCATAATATCGGTTATATTAAATGAATAAATACATAGTTTCCCTTCTTTTGATCATCATAGTGGCAGGATGTAAACCCCGGCAGTCTGAGGAAGATAAAGAGGCCGTTGCCCGGCGGGTGCATGTCACCGAGCGCAACCCGGTGGATGTGATGATTCTTAAACGTACGGTGTTCCAGAAAGAGCTGGTGAGCAACGGCAGGTTGGAGGCTCTGCAGCGCAGTATACTGAAGTTTCGCACCTCGGAAGTGTTGGAATACCTGCCCGTGAAGAACGGTAGCCGCATAAAAAAAAGTCAGGTCATCGCCCGCCTGCGGCAATACCAGTTAAAGCAAAACCTGGATCAGGCACAGCTTACCCTTGCGCAGGCCAGGATACAGATGGAGGATATCCTACTGACTATGGGATATGGCAATACCTCCCGGGATAAAATCCCGTCCAATAAGCTGGAGTATGCCCGCATCAAGTCGGGTATGGCGTCGGCTGAGATCAGCCTGCGACAAGCTCAGTTCAACTACGACGCTACCGTACTGAAAGCCCCTTTTGCCGGTAAGATCGCCAACCTGAAGTTTAGACAGTACGATCAGGTGGATGCCGGTGCCGATTTCTGTACCCTCATCGATGACTCACATCTCGAGGTGGCCTTTCCTGTTATGGAAACCGAGCTGACGGAGGTGCAGCCCGGCAAAGAGGTGACCGTAGTCCCTTTTACCACTAATATTCCCGTGCAGGGTCATGTGACCGAGATCAACCCCGCCGTCGAAGAGAACGGACTGGTAAAGGTGCGTGCCTTACTGAAGAATCCCGGTACCCTGCTCGATGGTATGAACGTAAAAGTATACGTGCGCAATGCCGTTGCCGGCAAGCTGGTGGTGCCTAAATCGGCCGTGCTGCTGAGACAGAACAAAGAGGTGCTCTTCCTGTATAAAAACGGCGAGGCTTACTGGACTTATGTGAAAATTGAGATGGAAAACAGTGACTCTTATGCCGTCGTTGCCAACAAAGACCGTGGCGCCACCCTCAACCCCGGTGATACCGTCATCATCTCCGGCAACCTCAACCTGGCGCATGGAAGTAAGGTCAGTATAAAATAGTTCGATGTTCGATGTTCGATGTTTGATGTTAAATGTTAAATGTATAAGTTATGAGTACGGTCAGATCATTTGAGGAGCTGGAGATATGGCAGTTGGCAAGGGAAATTGCAAGGGATGTTTATGAACTGACAAAGAAGGAACTTTTCAGTAGGGATTTTTCATTGGTCGATTAGATACGGCGATCTTCCGGTTCGTCGATGGACAATATCGCAGAAGGATTTGAAAGAAGCGGGAACAAGGAGTTTATTCAGTTTTTATCCGTTGCAAAAGGATCGGCAGGGGAAACACGTTCCCAGCTTTACAGGGCTTATGATCAAAAATATATTGACAAGGATGAATTCGATCTGTTATACACAAAACTCATAGAATTAAGCAGCAAGATGAAAAGTTTCATGAATTACCTAAAAACAACCTCCTACAAAGGCCAGAAATACAAATAACCTCAAACCTCGAACCTCAACCTCGAACTTCGAACCTCGAACAAAAATATATGGTCCGGTTTTTAATATATAGACCGATCGCCGTCACCATGACCTTCATCGCCATCGTGGTGCTGGGGTTGGTGGCTGCGTTACGTATCCCCGTGTCTTTGATGCCGGCGGTGAATATCCCGGTTGTCACGGTACAGGTTACCGGAGATAAGATGTCGGCCCGTGAGCTGGAGAATACCGTTGTCCGTACCTTGCGCAACCAGTTGATGCAGGTGGCACATCTCTCGACCATTAACAGCGAAACACGCGACGGCACAGCCCTAATACGTCTCGATTTCGACTACGGTACCGACATAGACTTTGCCTTCATTGAAGTGAACGAGAAGGTCGACCGGGCCATGGGTTACCTGCCCCGGGGTCTGTCCCGTCCCAGGGTCATCAAAGCGAGCGCCTCCGACATCCCTGTTTTTTATCTGAACATCGGTCTGAAGAAAGACTCTCTCGAACATGCCCGTACCGGTAACTATATGCCTCTGTCGCACGCTTTCTCAGCTCTCAGCGACTTTGCCACTCAGGTAATCGCCAAGCGCATCGAGCAGCTTCCTGAGGTGGCCATGGTGGATATGAGCGGACGTGTCTATCCCGAGCTGGTGGTTATCCCGGACAGGAAGAAGATGCAGGCCCTGGGCATTAGCTTGACAATGTTGGAGGAAGCCATCCGGCAGAACAACATACGCCTGGGGAACCTGCTCATCCACAATGGCCAGTATCAGTACAACATCCGTTTTACCTCTTCCCTCAAGACCAGGCGCGATATTGAGAACATCTACCTGAAGGTCGAGGATCGTCTCCTGCAGCTCAAGGATGTGGCCCTGGTGCAGGAGCAGGTGCAAAAACGCCGTGGGCTGGTCACCTCCGACGGCTGTCTGGCCGTTACGCTGGCCGTTATCAAACAGTCCGATGCCCGCATGTTCGACCTGAAGAAAAAGCTTTATTCGTTGGTGGGACATTTCCGTGGCGACTACTCCAACCTGACCTTCGGTATCAGCCGTGATCAGACACGTCTGCTCAGCTATTCTCTCTCCAACCTGGGGCAGAGCCTCCTTTACGGGGCTTTCCTGGCTTTCCTGATTATGTTCTTCTTCCTGCGTGACTATAAATCACCCCTGCTCATAGGCATTACCATCCCGGTGAGTCTGGTCATCAGCCTGTTGTTTTTTTACCTCATAGGTATTTCCATCAATATCATCTCTCTATCAGGACTGATCCTGGGGGTGGGGATGATGATAGATAATTCTATTATTGTTATAGATAACGTTACGCAGTATCGCGAGCGCGGCACCGCTCTGGATGATGCGGCTGTGGCGGGCACCAACGAGGTGATCCGTCCCATGCTCAGCTCGGTGCTGACCACCTGTGCTATCTTCGTGCCGCTGATCTTCCTCAGCGGCATGGGAGGAGCCCTTTTTTACGATCAGGCCATGGCGGTGACCATCGGCCTGTTCGTCTCGCTGATCGTCTCTGTCACCCTTCTGCCCGTTTATTACCGGCTAATATACCGGAAAAACAACCGTACCGGTAGCGGGCATTTCATGGTGCGTCTGCGCATGCTCGATTATGGAGAGCTGTACGAAAAAGGCTTCCGCTGGGTGATGCGGCATCAACCGGTGGTGTGGGGTGTTGTCGTGGCTTTTCTGGTGGCTGCCGGTATATTTTTTATTGATATGCACAAGTCGAAGCTGCCACCTATCACGCGTGATGAAGTGATAGTACATGTCGATTGGAACGAACCGGTTAACCTGACGGAGAACAACCGGCGTGTGCAGATGCTGGCCGGCAATCTGCACGGACTGATACTCCGGAATACATGTCTGGTAGGGGAACAGCAGTTTTTGTTGGATTACAACAGCGAGGTTACCTCTACCGAAGCAACAGTCTATCTGAAAGCCGTCTCACCCAAGGCACTCAGGGAAGTAGAGAGCAAAGCAGGCGATTTCTTCCGCAAGCATTACCCAGGCGCCTCTTTTAGCTTCGGGGAGGCGGAGAACGTATTCAATATGCTGTTTTCCGGTGCCGAGCCGCCGCTGGTGGTACGTCTGCGAGCCACCGGTGACTATGGTGCCGGGAAAAACCGCTTCCTGCAACAAACCGTGAACCGGTTACGTAAAGCTTTTCCACAGGTACAGATACCTGCGATATCCTGGAAAAATCATTTGGTATTGAAGACCGATCCGGTGCGGCTGCTCACCTACGATGTTTCATATAATGCGGTCTATCGTGCCCTGAAGAGTACCTTCAATACCAATCAGGTGCTTATGATCAGCCAGAGCAATACCTTCGTGCCGGTGATTCTTGGAGATAAACCGGAGCTGATCAATCAGGTGCTGGCCCGCACGCAGGTACGTAATAGCAAGGGTGAGCTAATCCCTCTGCGGGTCCTCATACGTGAAAACAGTGACTATGACCTGAAAACCATCCTCGCCGGTGAGGGCGGGGAGTATTATCCCGTCTATTTTAATATCCGACCGCGAGAGGTGAAACAAGTTGAGCAACGTGTGAAAGAAGTGTTGCGCGAGGATAACCGTTTTGAGGCCGACTTCACCGGTAGCATCTTTTCCAATCGCAGGATGATGATTCAACTGGCCATCATCCTGACCATTTCACTTTTGTTGCTTTACTTCATTCTGGCGGCACAGTTCGAGTCGGTATGGCTGCCGTTTATCCTGCTGGCCGAAATACCTATAGATCTGTCGGGCGTATTGATAATGCTGGCCCTCTTCAAAGAGGGTATTAACCTGATGTCCATGATCGGCATTATCGTAATGTCGGGAATCGTCATCAATGACTCAATCCTGAAAATAGACACCATCAAACGCTTACGGACACAGGGTTATTCCGTCCTGCATGCCATCGCCGAAGGGGGGCACCGCCGCCTCAAGCCGATCCTGATGACCAGCCTGACGACCATTCTGGCTCTCACACCCTTTCTCTTCACTCACGGCCTGGGCGCCGACCTCCAGCGCCCCCTCGCCCTGGCAGTCATCGGCGGACTGGGACTGGGGACATTCGTGAGTTTGTATGTCGTGCCGTTGTTGTACTATTATATCAAAAAATAGTTCCATATTCCAGATTGTGAAAACTCTGTCAATGCCTGAAACTTGAAACCTGAAACAACATATAAAGGTTTTTCTTCTTTCTCCACGATCATTGTTTTCATTGCGTTGATCCTGATCGGTGTGAGCTTGATTCCGTTGCTGGATGTGAAGCTGGAGCCGACACGGTCATTGCCGTCGTTGTCGGTGAATTTCTCCTGGCCCGATGCTTCGTCGAAGGTGGTGGAGGAACAGGTTACCTCACAACTGGAGGGTACGCTGTCCACCATCGCCGGCATCCGTAACATCAGCTCTGTCTCGAAGAAAGGGAGCGGTACTATTAACATATCATTTAAAAAAGGTACCGGTCTCGATGCGGCGCGTTTTGAGGCGGCCACTATGATCCGCAGGATCTATCCGGACCTGCCGGAACATGTCTCTTATCCTTATTTGTCCATGAGTGCCGGAGGCAGACAGATACACTCGATTCTTAACTATAACCTGAATGCTGCCGCCAGCCCGTGGTATATTCAGAAATTTGCTGAAGAACATCTGGTGCCGGAGCTGTCGAAAATAAAAGGGGTCGGCGATGTGCAGGTGTATGGCGCCATGCCGTTTGAGTGGGAGCTGCGGTTTGATGTGAACCGTCTCTATGCCCTGAAAATTACAGCCAACGACATTGCTACGGCGGTGAACAACTATTTCCGCAGGGATATTATCGGCACAGGCTCTTTTCAGATTCCCGGATCCGATAAAGTAAAGACCCTGCGTTTGGTGTTGCAGAACGACATTCCGCCAAAGCTGTCGTGGGACCGTATCCCTGTGAAGAAGAGCGGAGACCGAATTATATATCTGGGCGATGTGGCCAAAGCGCGATACAGGGAACAGCCACCGTCACGCTATTACCGTATCAACGGCCTGAATACCATCAACATGGTCTTTTATCCGGAAGAGAAAGCCAACAACATCAAAGCAGCAAAACGGGTCAGGGAAAAGATCGCACAGATCAGGAAAACTCTGCCACCGGGTTATTCTATCCTGCTGTCGTATGATGAGACCCAATATATGGCAGCCGAGATTCATAAGGTGATCATACGTACTCTCTTCTCGATGATCATCCTGCTGATTTTTGTGTTGCTCATCAGCCGGCAATTCAAATACCTGCTGCTGATTTTTATCAGCCTGATCGCCAACCTGGTCATTGCTGCCATCTTTTATTATATCCTGAAACTGGAGATCCATATATATTCACTGGCGGGGATCACCGTATCTTTCGGCATCATCATCGACAACAGCATTGTCATGATTGATCATCTGCGGCACCAGGGTAACAAACGGGTCTTTCTGGCTATCCTGGCGGCTACGCTCACCACCATCGGCGCACTAAGTGTTATCTTTTTCCTGACGGATAAACAGAAAGTCAACCTGATCGATTTTGCGGGAGTGATCATTATCAACCTGACGGTATCGTTGCTCATGGCCCTCTTTTTCATTCCTGCAATGATGGACCGTATGCCACTGAGGGAAAAGAAGAACAGGCGTTTCTTCCGCCGCAAGCGTTTTGTCGTAAGTTTTACACGGCGCTATGCACGCGTACTCACGGCGATGAGCCACTACCGGTGGTTTTTCATCCTGTTACTGATCCTGGGATTTGGTCTGCCGGTGTATATGTTACCGGAAAAAATTAAAAAGGAGACTTTCCTGGCACGCCTTTACAACAAAACCCTGGGCAGTGCTTTCTACCAGGAAAAACTGCGGCCCGTGACTGACAAAGCACTGGGAGGTTCCCTGCGGCTGTTTACGGAGAATGTGTTTGAGAGTAATTTTTATTCCTCCCCGCAACGTACCATCCTGTATGTTAACGGGAGTATGCCGGAAGGATCTACCGTACAACAACTGAACGAAGCCATGCGTAAAATGGAGAACTTTATCAGCCGGTATAAAGAGGTGGAGATGTATAAGACCTATATCGGTAGTTACCGGGATGGGAGGATAACCATCTATTTCAAAAAAGAGGCGGAGAACGGATCGTTTCCCTACTATCTGAAAGGAGCACTGATATCGAAAGCGAACAATGTGGGCGGCCTGGATTGGGGTATTTACGGAGTAGGAAGGGGCTTCTCCAACGCCCTTTATTCGGGTTGGAAAAACAGTCAGATCATCCTGGAAGGATACAATTACGACCACCTTTACAAATATGCCGAAAACCTGAAAAAAAATCTGCTGAAACTGGCACGGATACAGGAAGTGGATATTATCGGGGGTACTTCTTCATGGAGAACAAATATCCTGCATGAGTACTTCATTGATTTTAACCGGGAACAACTGGGATGGAACCAGATGAGCCTTTCACAGTTCTATAATTACCTGCAGGATCGTGTGTACAGGCGTGAGGTGACGCGGGTCTATAACCAGGGGGAATCTCAACGGGTAGTGTTGCTTTCCGATAAAGCCGGTCGTTTTAATGTATGGGATCTGAAGAACGAGCCGGTGATCATTGGCAAACGCACTTTCAAGACGGGTATGCTGGCCCGAATAATAAAACGGAAATCGGGAAATGAGATATACAAATACAACCAACAATATCAACTCACGGTAGCGTATGATTATATCGGTTCGGGGACCATGGCGAATCGTGTGGAAGAAAAAAAGATCAAAGAGATGAACAGTATCTTGCCGCTGGGCTACAAAGCCCGTGCGCCGGGGTATTCTTACTGGAACCCCAAAAGCAAAAAACAATATTACCTGATCTTCCTGGTCATCGTGATCATATACTTTATCTGCAGCATCCTGTTTGAGTCGCTGTTGCAGCCCCTGGCGATCATCAGCCTGATCCCCCTGGCCTACATCGGCGTGTTTCTGACCTTTTACCTCTTCGACTTCAATTTTGACCAGGGAGGATTCGCTTCGTTCATCCTTCTGGCCGGTATCGTGGTAAACTCGGGACTATATATCGTCAACGACTATAACAATTTCTGCCGTGACCGGAGCAGGAGGGAGGACTTGCGGCTCTATTTGAAAGCTTATAACTACAAGATCATCCCGGTATTCCTGACGGTGTTCTCCACCATTTTGGGGCTGCTGCCTTTTATCTGGGGCGGCCAACATGAAGTGTTCTGGTTTGCCTTTGCCGTCGGCGCTATGGGCGGACTCCTCTTCTCTGTACTGGCCGTGATCGTCTGGCTGCCGTTGCTGTTGAAAATAGGATTAAAAAAAGTTTGATGTTCAACGTTCAATGTTTGAGGTTTGAGGTTTTTAAACTTGAAACCTGGAATGCCGAAAAACAGCAGATTTTTCCTTGCTTTTTTACCCATTTTTCTGGTGGGTCACTTTAAACCGGAATAGGTGGGTCAGTTTCACCGGAATTTACATGCACATGGCCGAAGAGATATCCATCTTCAGTCATTCCTTAATAATCATTAAAATTATTTTCAATATTGTTAAAATAATAATCGGTGATTGAAGGTATAACTTTTGTAGGCATAAAGAACTTTTCAATAATTAGGTTCGTTTTGATTATCATACAATATGGATGTGGTTGAG
>JAGGWN010000079.1 GCA_021157415.1 Bacteroidales bacterium
ATGGTATTCACTTGATTACAGGGATTCGAAATAATATGAAAAACCAACTTATGACCATTCACGATAAGATCATGTTACGTAAAAGATCTCTTATTGAAACCATTAATGATGAATTGAAAAACATCTGTCAGATAGAACATTCCAGACACAGGAGCGTAGTGAATTTTATTTCAAATCTTATTTCAGGATTGTTGACATACTCATTCTTGCCTAAAAAACCGGGAATAAAATACGAAACGCAAGATACATTTGGGCAACTCGCACTATTTTAATATATTGCTTATGTCGAACTCAGGTTAATTATATACAGAACCGGAAAACGGAATCTAAGATACGGATTATCCGCCATTCTTGTTGCTGAATCCGCAAAAAAGGAGAGCTGTTTTCAATGTTTATTCCGTCGTTCTTAGCTCCAGTATCTCCATCTCTCTGAAGTTGATTACCGTCTGTCTTGTGTGCAATATCCCCAGACGCAGATGTCCGGCATTCACATAGTCTGTTTCTCGGAGTGTCACATCCACGGGTATCCATCCGGCCCTCCCCATATAGATCTCATTCCATGCGTGGTGGCCGAAGCTACCTCCTTTTTCGGGGGTGTAGACACAGCCCCACACCACCCTGGCCGGGATGCCGGCAGCACGGCAGAGTGCCGCCATCAGCAACGACTGGGATGCACAGTTCCCCCAGCGGCGGTCGAACGTCTCACGTGCCGTGCCGTCCTCCAAAGCACCTTTAATATTTTCCGCCACCCACCGGCCTATGCGGCAGGAGGCCTCCCACGAATCACCAGAACCCTCCGTGATCTCTTTGGCCTTTGCGACAAGCTCCGGATCATCCGACGCTATCCTCTCCTCCGCCTGCAACCACCGTCCCAGGAAAGCATACAAGGTCGTATCGGAAGGAAAAGAAGGAGCCTCCTGCCCGTCATATTTATCTTGAGAGATCTCAAAGATCCCTTCCACCAGGTCCCCGTCAATGCGGCCGGAGAACCTCTGACCCGGAATATTGATATCCTCCCGACTTACCGGAGGAACAGGTTCCAGGACAGCTTGTATCTTCATGTAAGAGAGCTTGTGGAAATCCTTCACAGATCGGTTCGTCTTTATGAAAGCCAGATCATCCCAACGGCCCGTTTTTATCTTTTTCAGCACGGAAGCATCCGTAAGATACATACTCAGATGATTCTGGGATTCCCTCCTCAGGCACCGGCCGCTTTTCTTATCGATCCACATTTTCGTCTTCATCCCTGTCATGGGATCCGATTCGGAGAGAAGGACAGCATCATAATGACCTCCTGCCAGATCCAAACGTTCTTCTCCCAGCCGGATATACGTAAATTCCGTGATCCTGTTTGTTCGTACATCAAAAACCGTATAGCTCTTTTCTGTCAGCTCCCCCGTCCCGAGATCATCAGCCAGCCAGGGGAAAAACTGTGTATTGGGCAAAACTACATTCTCCGGCAATACCACGACCGTATCCTGACGGCCTTCCAACGTAGTCACCCGCACTTTGCCGTTCTCCACATGCATGTATCCACCCATTTCCAGATTCCCCTGTTTAATATAACTGTCATGGTAAATGAAATTTCCCTTGGAAGAATCGATAAAATAGGTAAACCTCTGACGCTGATTGATCACTTTCCCCATGGCCTCGAAATTAAGCCAGGTGTTCTGCCGCAGTATGCGAATCTTCTCTTCCCCAATGGTACTGTCTGATAAATGTATCCGGGAATATCCGCACAGGTCGCCGTTTATTTCAATGGCGACATAATAACCGGAAGAACTGTTTTCTTCTTTTTGTCCCCTGTCCGAACATGCCACCAGGGACAATACTGCCAGAAGGGACAGACTGTAGATTGCAATATTTTTTTTCATATACTATTTATTTCTGATTTCTCTTTTTTCTTATCCTTCCTTTCACATAATCCTTAATATGAAGGAGAACAATTGATAAAAAAAACAATATCCATATCCGGGCAAACAGATCTCCCCATACAGGGTACAAAGTATCTGTTTTTTTCACCGGCAGATCCACCATTAATGTTTCCGCATTTCCGTCAAAGAAATCGCTCTCCCCGACAATCCTCCCATAGGGGTCATAAGCTACCGATAATCCGTTCCTTACGGACTTAACCACAGAAATACCATTTTCCACGGCACGAAAACGGGTAATATGGGAATGATAAGGAGAGATGTCTATCCAGTCGCTGGCCGGGATGAGCAGTATCTCCGTTTTACCATTACCGGTTTGGGTAACCAGGCGGGGGAAATCGGCATCATAACAGATCGAAGGGGATATATTGGCATATTTTGTATATATGACCGGTATGGTGCCGTCACCCGGCGCCGACCGTTCCACATTCGGTACCGGGACGTTCTTGTCAAACACATTCATGATCTCACCATCAGGCCCTATGGTAATCACCCTGTTTTCATAAATTGCTTCCCCTGGTTTTGGGACACCCCCGAAAAATGCCGCATAAGCCAGCAGCAGATAGACATTATTCTCCTTTGCAAACTGTTGTCCTTTTTTTATCAACACTTCCTTATCGTCCGACATGGTAAGACCCAGTCCCTCCGACCACAGGATGATCCTGCTTCCGTTGTGTGCGGCCATCCTGCTCTTGTCAAAAGCCATATCCTGTATCCTGATCATCTCTGTTTTTACGGCAGCATAACCAGGATTGTCCGGATCCATAAGAAACCCTATCATCGCCTTGTTCACTTCTGCCAGCTCCGGGTCGTTGGGAGAGACCGTGGCAGAAAAAAGGATATTATCTCCCGTAACACACCGGTAGATGGTCTCGTAAAGGGTTGAATTATCTACGGTAATCGCTGCCACTTTCACAGTCCTCACAGGATGGCCGGGCCGACTCAGGCGGAAGATACCAAACAGCAGGACAACGGCAAACAGAACAAGAAAGATCACACCGGCCCTGACTGCTTTCTCCGGATCCTCTTTTCTGTTTTCAAACACAAAAACGGTCGTGGAAGCAAACCAGTAAATAAAAAACACCACCCCCCATATCCCAACAACAGAAGCCGACTGTATCAACGGTAAAAAACCGTGTTGCGTACCCGAAATCGATTGCCATACCCCTGAAGAACCATTAAAATGATAATACTCCACAACCATAAAAGAGGCAGGGAAGATCAACGTCTTCCAATATCCCTTCTTCTTACCGGACAATAGCTTATAGGCAAGATAAGGAAGAACATAAAGAACACTCCCCACAAGCACGACCATCACCAGGACAGGCACAGGAAACGGCATGACATTGTGCTGAGCAGCTATGCCGGAGACAAATGCCGCCAGCCATATCAGCAGACTGCCTTTCCACCAACTGTTGTTTTGACTTAACATTAATAAAAAAACAGGAGCCAGCCAGGCAGCCGGCGGGAACAACCACTTAGGCGATTGTAACACCAGAAAAACAACCCCTGAGATCAGAAAAACAATATTCTTTTTTCCTCGCATATTCTTGTTCTTATATACCCTGGAATTACTCCGCTGTTGCGGAAAAATAGAGCAATGCTCCGTTAAGATAGGGCTTGCTGTCAAAACGGAAACCGTGTTTTTGAAAAATCGTCTTCAACGCTCTTTCCGGATAAAGGGTCCCACGAATCCTGCTCTGTTCCGGTTTCCTCTCCGGGACCGGCACACTGCAAAAAAAGAGGGAACCGGGGATCATAACCCTCCTTAAATCCTTAACGAATAACTCAATATCCTGAAAAAAATTCAACGAAAGATTGCACATTGCAAAATCAAAACAATGATCCCTGAACGGAAGGTCTTCAGCCCTGGCGTTGTAAAACGCAGCATCTTTAAAACCATAATCCCTAAACCTCCTAAAAGCCATCTTCAGTAAACCGGTACTGATATCGACGCCCGTGTATCGGTTGTGCCTGTTCAGGAAATAAACAGCACTTCCGCTTCCTGTGGCGATCTCCAGGATGTCTTTATTACGGAGATCTTTCAGTTCGTGTTTGAGAATATCATAATGCTTTACAATATCCGCTCCGAATTTTTCGGGAAAAACAGATCTTTCCATAATGATGTCATACAAAAAAGAGAAGATATCCCCCAGCCAGGGACTGAACTTTTTTGGCTTCCCTTTTTCATCTGTCAGAAAAAAGATATTCTTCTTTTTAACAACAGAAATCGACTGTTTGAGCTTGTCATTATGCATCTTTCTCGCTGTTACAGGGGCTTTTTCGTGCAATCGCACAATCTCTTTCCGTCAATTTGCTTTCTCAACGATCAGTAGAAAATCTATTCTCCGGGCCAGTCCCATGACCTGGGGTAGGCCTAGATTCTGGTTGTTTGGAATGATGGATACAACCTCTCCTTTCAGGTTGTTGAGAAAATCCTCGAGTTTCTGCTGGTCTTTGTCCATATTGATCTCAAACCGGTGTACTTTATATTTCATGATTTGCTTATTTAAGTTTCACTTTCTGTGATTTGAAAAGCTTTTTTCTTTTTTTTATAAGTCGTTTTCTGAATTTCCGGAGATTAAGGTCGCACATTAATGGGTTATATCAAAATATGTTATATAACCCCGGGCATCAAATAGACAGGACCGGTATTATGGTCGACAAAAACAGGTCGTCGATAAAAACAACCGTTTCATACAGGGGATGCATCTGTTGGCAGATTTAGGGATGTAATCCTTTTTTAACTGGAGGATTTATTCCCTATCTTGTATCACAATATTGGTCAGATGGAGAGTTTCCCACATAGTAATCCAAAACTTAGCCGTGTATTCCTGCATATTTTATTCTGGACCGGTTATGTAGTTTTTTTTGTTCTCCAGTATGCTTTTTTTTACAAGGACACAAATTATCTGTCCACCGCAGGCAGACTGACCCTGGAAGCATTTATAGACATGGGGGCGACCTATTTTACCGTTTATTTCCTGCTTCCCCGTTTTTTATTCAAAAGAAAATACGTACAGTTTGTCGTCATCTTCTTACTGTCGGTAGCTATCTTTATTCTAATACAAAGGGTTCTGTTGTATTATTTCACCTATCCGCGTTTTTTCCCTGACATCATGAAAAAGGGCGAAAGATTCTGGCACATCAACCCTTTTTATTCTTTCTTAAACATATACACCGTTGTCGGACTGTTTGCCTCCATCAAGCTGATGAAGTACTGGTACAGGAACCAGCAGATCAAAACCGAACTGGAAAACAAGAACAAGACCAGCGAACTGGCACTGTTACGCTCCCAGCTTAACCCGCATTTCTTATTCAACACACTGAACAATATCGATTCGCTGATCATGTCCAACCCGGCAAAAGCTTCCGACGCCATCATCAAGCTCTCCGATATCCTGCGATTCATGTTATATGACACTTCCACCGATGTCGTCCCCCTGGAGAAGGAGATCAGCTACCTGAAGAGCTACATCTCTCTGCAGCAGATACGGTTGAAGGATCCGGGTTTTGTTAAGACAACCATTGCCGGAAACTGTTCGGATAAAACCATTGCCCCCATGTTGTTCATCCCTTTTGTTGAGAACGCATTCAAACATGGCCGGAAGAATGTTACAGCACCCGGGATCAGGATCAGGCTGGAGTGCCAGGATGATTCCATATATTTTGAAGTAGCGAATCATTCGGGACTTTCCTCCCGAACAAACAAAGACCGTACTACCGGCATAGGAATGGCCAATACACGCAGAAGACTGGAACTGCTCTATCCCGGAAGACACAAGCTATCCTTTGAAAAAGAGAACGGCATGTATATTTCGCGTTTAACCATCAGAACCTGACCTATGAAAATCAACTGCATAGCTATCGACGACGAACCGCTTGCCCTCGAAAAAATCAGGGAATATATCAGACGCATAGGCTACCTGAACCTCCTGCAGTGTTTCGATAACGCTGTGGATGCCATGGAATATATGAAAACTGCCAATGTAGAACTGGTATTTCTGGATGTCCAGATGGAAGAACTCTCCGGCATACAGATGCTGGAGTCACTGCACGAAAGGCCAAAAGTGGTCCTGACCACTGCCTACGATGAATATGCCCTGAAAGGCTATGAGCTGGAGGTTTGTGACTACCTGCTGAAACCCATCTCCTTCCAGCGCTTCCTGCAGGCATGCGAAAAAGTTTACGACCAATTATTCCCGGTACGCAAACCGGATATCTCCATCCCCGAACCCGGATCAACAGGAGCCTCTAAAGGCTATTTTTTCGTTAAAAACGGCAACATTACCCAGAAAATAAACTTTGAAGATATCCTGTTCGTGGAGGGGATGAAAGACTATCTGCGTATCTGGACCACCAGAGAGCGTGTGATGACACTTCTGAGTTTTAAAAAGATTGAAGAAGTCCTGCCCCCCACCGGATTTATCCGCATACACAAATCATACCTCGTGGCCCTTAACAAGATCGACTGCATAGAACACAATCATGTGATAATCGGTAATGAAAAACTCCCCATAGGCGACACTTACCGCAAAGAATTCCTGAAAATCATTGGGGGAAATAAGATAAATTAGTAGATATTAACATAGAAATCCGGGGAGATTATCCGATTTTGTTAGGATATTGTTCTTTAAAAAGCTTCTTTACAAACCATTCATTCATCATTCTTTCTTACATTTTTTCTGCATTATTGAAAATCAATAATAGTAATAATCGCTAATTAGTCGCTTCTTAATAATAAAGTAAAATTTGTCCAAGATTTAAACCTGAATGAAGATTATTGAGCTGAGCGTCTCTGAATATGGTTGACCGTTTTTTCGGTCAACCTATATCCGGGAAGAATCCTCAGACTTTTCCCCCATAAAAACTGAGTGATCCATTATTGTAAGTATAGATCTTGACTAAGCAATTATTGCCTCACTTATTGATCCTGCCAAAAGTTATTCCCAGCTTTTTCATCCGGTTTCTGAGGGTATTCGGATTAACACCAAGGATTTCCGCTGCTCCGTTTTTACCGTTTATCCTACCGCCGGTACTTGATAAAACACGTTTGATATAGCGTGAAGTCATCATGTCAAGTGATTCCCATTTTCCGGTTCGCGCAGGAATGGACAATTCAGATTGTACATGATTCTGGTTTATATAATCAAATGCGAGTGGTCCCTGCGGATTTAAAATTAATGCTCTTTCGACAACATTCTCCAGCTCACGGACATTGCCTTTCCAGTCATAGTTCATCAAAATATCCATGGCTTCAGGAGACAAATCGGGAATACCCGGCAATTTCAACTCTTTCACTTTTTTATTTATAAAGTATTCAACCAGTGCGGGGATATCGGATCTTCGGTCCCGCAAAGGTGGAATCCTTATCGGAAATACATTCAGTCTGAACCACAAATCTTCTCTGAACTGATTATTTTCAACCATCATTTCCAGGTCACGGTTTGTGGCAGCAATGAACCTGATATCCAGTTGAATTGTTTTACTTCCCCCTACCCGTTCAATTTCCTTATGTTGGAGGACCCTAAGTAAACGGACCTGTACCTGCAATGGCAATTCTCCTATTTCATCAAGAAAGATCGTACCTTTATCGGCACGTTCAAATTTCCCACGTTTTTGGGATACGGCACCGGTAAAAGCTCCTTTTTCATGACCAAACAGTTCGCTGTCAATAAGTGATTCAGGAATAGCACCACAGTTTACTTTTATAAAAGGACCATCCTTTCGCCTGGAGGAATAATGTATAGCACTGGCAATAACGTCTTTACCGACACCCGTTTCCCCAAGTAATAACACCGGACTGTCCTGTGCAGCAACTTGATGGACCTTTTCCATCACTTCCCTCAGGCCGAAGTTTACACCGATGATATCATCTCCGGTAATACGTCTGAGTTCCCTGTGCAGATAGCGGTTATCATCAGCAAGCAAATCCCTCAGTTTCATAACTTCATGGTAACGGAGCGTATTTGACATGGCAATAACAAAGGGCTCCTTGAGTGAGGAGATCAAACCGGCATGTTCCTGTGAAAATGTTTCGCTTACTCCTGAAATCAGCGCAAGTGACCCTATATAACGCCCTTCCGATTCAAGCGGCATAACTATAACAGATTTCCCATTCACCCCGTGATAACTGAGCATGTCCCGGTAATAACTTTCCGTTTCATTATCGAGAATGATCAGCCTTGCCCCTGAAATCTTTAACCGCATTCGTTTCTCAATCTGCTGCCTGGCAACCGGAGAAAGGGGTGTCAAGAGGTTTACCTCCTTCGCCTGTTCGGGTGTCGCGATTGCCACCGTACGCATTGCTTTCAGC
This sequence comes from Bacteroidales bacterium, assembly GCA_021157415.1. Classification (GTDB taxonomy): domain Bacteria; phylum Bacteroidota; class Bacteroidia; order Bacteroidales; family VadinHA17; genus DRPN01. Next base: position 8,248 of record JAGGWN010000079.1, read on the forward strand.
CTTTCCTCATACAACTGCAATGACATCCACTCTACCGGCATTTTTTGTTGCAGATATTGAAAACATGAAAACAACGCCTTTTCAATATCAAGATTTCCACAAATACGTAAGGTTGCCTCTCTGAAAAAGTCTTTTTCGCTCATTTGTTTCCAATAATTACCAAATATGGTAAATAAAAAACGGGTTACCAAATATCGTAAGAGAAATTATCATATATGGTAATTACACAAATTGCAAATATTCTCAACATCCTGTATACGAGTATTTTATAATGTTTGGCATGAAAATGGGAAGGCAAACCGTGTCAAAACAGTATGAGAGAAAACATGAACAAATCCAGGCTGCTTGAAGTTATCGAGATTCGTTGTTCGGCAAAGGAAGCCAGAATATCATTGGAGCACTATCTGAACAAATGGGTGGAACAGATAAATTCCGAAAAAACAATAACGGATATAAGAATATATAAACATTTAAAAATTGATACAGATTTCAGCATCCATCTTCAATACAATCAAAACTTAAAAAAAGGAGCGGATGCCCTTGGTGAGCAACTGGCTGACGAACTGAAAGACTATGGTTTGGTAAACCGGGCTCTTTGGATTGAACAACATCTAAAAGATCATTCATGAAATTTTATCCGGGAAACAGAGCAAAATGAAAACAAAAAGAAAAATAATACGAATACAGGGTTTCAGGAACTTCAGGTTCCTTGTTCCTGTATATTTAATCTTACTTACTGTTGCATGTACGATTACAAGGAGCACTACATACAACGAAACCGGCAGAGATAATCCATTTCCGGATATCTTATTCTCTGCCGGAGTTGTAACCGGAGGAATAGTCGAAAATGCTGAATTGTCTGGAATAGATAACATTTCTGACACAGATGCTATTTCCGGAGCAACCAGTTTATCGTTCAATGCCGGCATCCATACTGAGATATCATCCAGAAAACATCATATGGAAACCGGGATTGATTATGTCAGGTTTAAACAAACGGTAATTTTCCTGATACCCGATGATGCGGTTAATGGTATCAGGGATTTCCGGTTTCAGCAGCTCCGGTTACCCCTGACATATAATTTCCATTTTCTAAAAAACAGTGTTAACGACCCGGCACTCATTCTAAAAGTGGGATTATCTGTCGGATACACATTGAAAAC
>JAGGWN010000010.1 GCA_021157415.1 Bacteroidales bacterium
ATGGTATTCACTTGATTACAGGGATTCGAAATAATATGAAAAACCAACTTATGACCATTCACGATAAGATCATGTTACGTAAAAGATCTCTTATTGAAACCATTAATGATGAATTGAAAAACATCTGCCAGATAGAACATTCCAGACACAGGAGCGTAATGAATTTTATTTCAAATCTTATTTCAGGATTGTTGGCATACTCATTCTTGCCTAAAAAACCGAGAATAAAATACGAAACGCAAGATACATTTGGGCAACTCGCACTATTTTAATATATTGCTTATGTCGAACTCAGGTTAGTACTAAATGTGATCGTGTTTGAGGTTCGATGTTTTTTAAATTAAACCTGGAATGCCGAAAAACAACAGATCTTTGATCTGCGTGGTTTTTCGAGCATCCCTGCCTGCCATCGCGATGGCTAAGGCTATGGCAGGCAGGCTCGAATTTCCAACGGGTCGAAGATCCGGAAAATTCGGGACCTGTAACTTGCAACAACAGGAACTTTAACCACCCTTGCCGTTTTATCCCTATTAATGTTTATTTTTGCCCTGCAAAATTTACAGACTATGGAGATTCCTTCGAAATACGATCCCTCAAAGACCGAGGACAAGTGGTATCAGTATTGGATGGAGCGGGGTTATTTCCGTTCGGTGCCGGATGAGCGCGAGCCTTATACCATCGTTATCCCGCCGCCCAACGTGACGGGCGTCCTGCACATGGGCCACATGCTTAACAATACCATCCAGGACATCCTGGTGCGCCGCGCCCGCATGATGGGCAAGAATGCCCTCTGGGTGCCGGGTACCGACCATGCCTCCATCGCCACCGAGGCCAAGGTGGTGGGGATGTTACGTGAGCAGGGCATCATGAAAAGAGACCTGAGCAGGGATAAGTTCATGGCGTATGCATGGGAATGGAAGGAAAAACACGGAGGGATCATCCTGGAGCAACTCAAGAAACTGGGAGCTTCGTGTGACTGGGAAAGGACAAAGTTTACCATGGATCCTGATATGTCGGCCAGTGTGATCCATGTCTTTGTGGACCTGTACCGGAAAGGGTATATCTACCGTGGGAAAAGAATGGTTAACTGGGATCCCCAGGCCAAAACGGCTATTTCCGATGAAGAAGTAATCTACAAGGAAGTAGAATCAAAATTATATTATCTGCGTTACAAGATTGAGGGAGAGAATGATTTTCTGACCATTGCCACTACCAGACCTGAGACCATATTGGGGGATACGGCCGTATGTGTGAACCCGTCAGATCCCCGTTTTAAAGATTTTGTGGGAAAGAAAGTACTGGTGCCTTTGATTAACAGGCCCGTGCCTGTTATTGAAGATGATTATGTGGATATGGAATTTGGTACCGGAGCATTGAAGATCACCCCGGCACATGATGAGAACGACTATGAAATCGGTCAGCGCCATAAACTGGAAGTGGTGGATATATTGGATGAAGACGGTACTCTCAGTGAAGCAGCACAATTGTATGTGGGAGAAGACCGTTTTGTGGTACGGGAAAAGATCGTGAAACAATTGGAAGAGGAGGGGTATCTGGTAAAGACGGAGGACTACACCAATAAGGTGGGTTACTCTGAGCGCACGGATGTTGTGATTGAGCCGCGTCTCTCGCTGCAGTGGTTCCTGCGGATGAAAGAGCTGGGACAGCCGGCCCTCGAGCATGTGATGAACGACGACATCCGCCTGGTGCCGCCCAAGTTCAAGAATACTTACCGCCACTGGATGGAGAACATCCGCGACTGGTGTATCTCGCGACAGCTGTGGTGGGGCCACCGCATCCCCGCCTGGTATGTGAAAGGCACTGACGACTATGTAGTGGCCGAGAGCGAAGAGGAGGCTCTGCGCCTGGCGCGGGAGAAGACGGGCAACGATACCCTGCAGCCGGGCGACCTGTGGCAGGACGAGGATGTGCTCGACACCTGGTTCTCCTCCTGGTTGTGGCCCATCTCGGTGTTCAACGGCATCCTCGAACCCGACAACCCCGATTTCAAATACTATTATCCCACCGACGATCTCGTGACGGCGCCGGAGATTTTGTTTTTCTGGGTGGCCAGGATGATCATAGCCGGATATGAGTTCGCCGGAGAAAAACCTTTCAGCAATGTTTATCTTACAGGCATTGTCCGTGATAAACAACACCGGAAAATGTCCAAATCACTGGGAAATTCTCCGGATCCCATCGAACTGATGCGTAAATATGGTGCTGACGGTGTGAGGGTGGGTATGTTGTTGTGTTCCCCTGCCGGAGGGGATCTGTTGTTTGATGAGAGTCTGCCCGAACAGGGACGTAACTTCGGCAACAAAATATGGAATGCTTTTCGACTGGTGAGCGGGTGGAAAGCCGCCGGGAATGAAGATCAGCCTAGGGCTGCAGGAGAGGCTGTCGCCTGGTTTCGGGCTAAGCTGAACGAATCGAAAGAAAAACTGAATGATCAGTTCGGTTTCTACCGTCTGTCTGAAGCACTGATGACGGTTTACCGGCTGTTCTGGGATGAGTTTTCATCATGGTATCTCGAAGCGGTGAAGCCTGCTTACGGGCAACCCATAGATAGAAAGACGCTTGAACAAACCATCGGCTTTTTTGAAGAATTGTTACTGCTTCTTCATCCTTTCATGCCTTTTATCACCGAGGAGATATGGCAACTCATCCGGCCCCGGAAAAAGGGCGAAAGCATCATGATGGCTTCATGGCCTGAGAGAAAAGCATATGACGGTTCTCTTACTGAGCGTTTTGAAAAAACCAAAGAAGCGATTGCAACCTTACGGTCTATAAGAAAAGAAAAAAATATTCAACCGAAAGAGCAACTACGTTTGTTAATCCTGGATACGGAAGAACATTTTGATAACCGGTTTTTATCGGTGTTGAAAAAACTGGGAAATCTACGGGAGATTGAATTTGTTTCAGAAAAACCGGAGAATGCATTGTCTTTCATTGTGAAAACGACGGAGTATTTCATTCCCTTTGAAGAGAAGATCGATGTGGCCGGAGAAATCGAAAAGCTGAAAACAGAATTGAAATATGCCAGAGGGTTTCTGAATACGGTTATGAAGAAACTCGGTAATGAGCGTTTTATCTCCAATGCTCCGGCCCAGGTGGTGGAGCGTGAGCGACAGAAGCAGTCCGATGCTGAAGCCCGGATCAAGGCTATGGAAGAGCGCCTGAAAGAGTTGCAGGGGAGAGAATGAGAGAGGGAGAGGCGAGAAGACGATGAAAGGAATGGGACTGATTAGTGCACAGCAGCATTGAGGCTCATATCCAGGCTTTTGATCTGGTGGGTGAGTGCTCCCACAGAGATGTAATCCACTCCACACAATGCATAGGCTCTGACATTTTCCAGAGTGATTCCTCCTGAGGATTCGGTTTCGAAACGATCCTGGATCCTTTCAACAGCAGTGCGTGTATCTTCAAGTGTGAAGTTATCCAGCATAATGCGGTCGACCCCCCCATGTGCAAGGATGCGGGCTACATGGTCCAGGTCGCGGGCCTCGATAACGATTTTCATCGTACGGCCGGTTTTTTCAAAGTAGGTGTGAACAGCGTCAATGGCTTTTTCCAGGCTGCCCAGGTAATCGATATGATTGTCCTTGATCATGATCATGTCGTAGAGGCCCATACGATGATTTTCTCCTCCACCGATACGTACAGCTTCTTTGTCCAGAAAACGCATCCCGGGAGTGGTCTTTCTGGTATCAAGTATTTTGGCTTTGAGTCCGTTGACCTGATCCACAAATTTTCTGGTCTGGGTGGCAATGCCGCTCATGTGTTGCATGATATTGAGGGCCAGCCGCTCAGCCAGCAGAATAGAACGTGCTTTGCCGCTCACCTTAAAGACAATGATACCTGGACGGACCACTTCCCCGTCATGAACATTCACCTCCATTTTTATTTCGGGATCAATGATCTCAAAGACTTTACAGGCTACCTGCACCCCCGCCAGAATACCATGATCCTTGATCAGCAAGTGGGCAGAACCAAGCGTCTCTTCCGGAATACAAGCTTCTGTGGTATGGTCGCCGTCGCCTACATCTTCGCGGATGGCATCTTCAAGAAACCTTATGAGGTTATCCATTTTCTTTCTCAATTCTTAATTGATGAATATAGGATTTACTGTTTGCAGGTTTGATCAACAAGTAGATGCGAAACGTCTGTTTATCGGTTTTCAGAATGCCTATCCCGTAGTGGGCATGGCCTTTGCCTCCCTGATGAATGATCGTAAAAGAACGGGGATGGTTTTTCCTGAAAAAATCCTTCATGATCATAGAAGCCTGCGAACGGCTGTAAACATTTCCCTTTTCCAGGATGACCAGCTGCACGGAACTGTTGAAATACGCAGCTAAACCGTTGGCATCACCCTTGCGGATTGACTTGATGATCTCAGCCGGAATGGAAGTCGAAGCCTGACTTTCTCCTATCCGGAAGATGGAAAAGAAGATTACTATAAAAAATATTAAACGTTTGCTCACTTTCCTCTTATTTATAAGATCTTGTCCAATAATTGAATAGGCTAAAATGTAATTAGCAAAAACCGAACCAAGGTTTGTTTGCAATTTAATAAAATATTCTGAATTTGTATTTTAGTATGATTTTTGAATAGATGAACTCCGGATATTTATGTCGGAATTTATATGTTTCTTTGGATTGATACAAAAAGCCGATGACGATAACCGTTTTTTTTACGGGCAAAACTACAGACAGATACCTGAAAGAAGGAATAGCAGGATATGAAAAGCGTATCCGCAGGTATTTACCTTTTGTCATTCGTGAATTATCCCCCGGGAAAATGCCGAAAGATATACATGCCGTTAAGCTGCTTGAAGGGAAACTTTTGCTGAAATCTTTGGATAAGAAAACATTTGTTATCTTGCTTGATGAACGAGGAGAGCGTTTTTCCTCGGTACAGTTTGCAAGGATTCTGGAGAAAAAAATGGTGGAAGGGAACAAGGATCTGGTATTTATTATTGGAGGGGCTTTTGGGGTCAGTGAGGAGATTTACCGGAGAGCTGACAGGGTGATCAGTCTGTCTTCTATGACTTTCTCTCATCAGGTGGTACGTATTTTGCTGATGGAACAATTGTACAGAGCATTAACAATTATACACGGTGAACCATATCATCATGCATGAATGAGATTATGGGAATATTGCACTCGAAATATTACCGTTTTTTGCTTCTTTCAGCATTTTCCCTGGCACTGGGGATGGGGCTGGAGAGCCGTTTTGCCAAACAATTGTATGAACAAGCGGTTTGCCGGCATTTTCAGAAAAAAATTTACAACCGTGAGCGGGTGATGCTTGGCATCATGGAAGCTGTAAAGGCAAAGATACCCGGAACAGAAAACAGATTTCATGAGCTGCTGAGTGTCGGAGAAAAGAAGAAAATGCGGGATAAAGAACTGGTTCTTTTTCTGTACAGAAACGATTCGTTGGTTTTCTGGACTGACAATACAATATCGGTAAGCAGTAAGATCCCTCCCAAAGAGGCCTTGGTTTTTCTGGGGAAGGGCTGGTATATTTGTCATGAGCTGAAGGATAGTGCATTGACAATAACCGGTCTGGAACTGGTAAAGAGACAATACCAATATGAGAATAAGTACCTGAATCCCAAATTTTTTCGTGGTGCATGGCTGGATCCCGCCTATGAGGTTTCAACCATACCCGTAGAGAACGGGATCCCGGTGAAGTCTCTGAACGGCGACTTTCTGTTCAACCTGGTAAGACAGCGTACGGCCCCCGTTGGATTGCTCAATGTGCTTTCGGCATTTTTTTATTTTCTTTCCTTTATTTTCTTTTTTATTTCCCTGATCAGGCTGTTCCGGGTTCACCCTGCGAAAGGAAGGATGCTTCTTCCTGTAGTATTTCTTGTTTTGGTTTTGTTGAAATATCTGATGGAGCGATGGGATATCCCTGCCTCAGTGTATTCACTGTCGTTGTTTTCTCCTTATTATTTTGCCTATTCCGACTGGATTCCCTCCCTTGGAGACTTTTTTATACTCTCCGTTTTTGTTTTCTTCTTTTTATATCTGGCTTGGATTGTTATTCCAGTAAAAGATTTTGTTCAGGGCAAGCGTATCATGACCGGATGGATCTTCATGGGAATATTGGCTTCCGGTTTGTTTTTTTTCGGAGTTACCGAGTTGCTCTATCAGTTGATTCTAAACTCCAGTCTTGGTTTTGAACCTTATAAGGTTCTTAATATAAATATTTATTCCCTTATTGGGATTATTTCCGTAGGGATGCTTTTTATGGCTTTTATCCTGTTTACGGATAAGATCCTGGAACCCCCGGTCCGAATGTCTGCTCAAGTGATTGCTGTGATTCTGATTGCTTCAGTTGTTGCATTCATGCTTTCTGTTTATGTATTTGGTTTTCATATTCATTATCCGGTTTTTGGGGCTTTCTTGTTGTTACTGACTGCCTTGAGGGTGAAGCAAAAATCCGTTTATGCGTCATTGTTGATCATATCTGCCCTGACAGGGGTGTATGCTACCTGGTTTATTATGGACCGGTCTTTTGAAAAGGAAAAACAAAATATGAAAGTACTTACCGTCAGTCTGGGTGCTGAACATGATCCTGTAGCCGAGTTGATGATGGGGGATATCAGCAGGCAGATAGAGAATGATCCTGAGCTGAAATTTATCATGAGAAAAACGTCCTATACTTCCAGAGACCTGAGTAATATCGTACAGTATCTTACTATGCGTTTTTTCAAGGGTTACTGGAAAAAATATTACCTGTCGGTTTATCTGTGTACCCCGCAAATGGGCCTGGATGTGAATGAGGAACAGCTGGCTTCCTGTTTTGGTTTTTTCCGTGATCTTATCAATTCTTCCGGAACACCCATCCGGGATACCCGGTTTTATTATCTGGACAATCAAGACGGACAGATAAGCTATTTTGCCGCGTTTTATTATCCTTCGGTAGTTCCCGGTGATTCGAACGGATTGTTTCTCCAGTTGGATTCCAGGCTGATGTATGAACAGCTTGGTTATCCTGAACTGCTTCTTAATAGTGCCACATCGCGTGAGTTAAAACCCGGAGGCTATGCTTATGCCAAGTATTATAACGGCAACCTGGTGACACAAAATGGGGATTATCAGTATAGTCTGACCAATGAGGCGTTTACCCGCGATACCTCTTCTTTTTCCTTTATCCGGATGGACGGTTACTTGCATCTCATATACCATGAAAACAGCCCTGTAATGGTAGTCCTGAGTATCCCGGTAAGACATTTCAAGGATTATCTTATTTCTTTTTCCTATTTCTTTATTTTTTTCTTTTTACTTTTTGCCATCACTTTCTTCAGAAGTGTTTTTCCGGTAAGTATTCAACTGCGTCCCCGTTTGCTGAAACAAAAAATCCAGTGGTGGATGATCTCACTACTTTTATTTACCTTGATACTGATCGGGACCGGTTCGGTATTATTCAATATCAGACAATATCGTGATAATCATTATAAGACACTCTCAGAAAAAGTGTTAAGTGTTTATGTTGAAATGGAACACAAGCTGAGTTATGAATCTTCCCTGGATAGAAACTGGAGCTCTCCTCAGTATGCCAGCCTGAATGATTTGTTAGTCAAGTTTTCCAATGTATTTTATTCGGATATTAATCTTTATGATACTGCCGGCAGGCTGCTGGCGACATCGAGGCCTGAGATCTTTGAGAAAAAACTGACCGGCAACTATATGAATGAGGATGCATTGTACCAGTTGTCCGTATTAAAAAAATCCGAGTTAATCCAGAAAGAGTCATTAGGGGATTTGCGTTATTTGTCTGCATATATGCCTTTTCTCAATAATGAGGGACATTTGTTGGCTTACCTGAATCTTCCTTATTTTACAAAGCAATATGTTCTGACCCGGGAAGTTTCCAATATGATCGTAGGGATTGTCAATTACATGGTGGTCATGATTCTGATTACAATTGTTCTGGCAGTGATCATCTCGGATAAGATCACTACCCCTTTGCGAGCCATACAGGAAAGGATAGGCCGGTTCAGACTGGGGAAAGAATATGAGCATATTGTTTATAAAGGGAGTGATGAGATTGCCAGTCTGGTAAATGCCTATAACCGAATGATAGATGAATTAGCCAGGAATGTGGACCTGTTGGCCAAATCGGAACGGGAGAGTGCCTGGAGAGAGATGGCCCGGCAAATAGCCCATGAGATAAAGAATCCCCTGACTCCGATGAAATTGAGCGTTCAACAGTTACAGAGGGCTTGGGAAGACAAAGCCGGTGATTTTGATACCCGGTTTAAAAAACTAACCCAGACGTTGATCGAGCAGATTGACCGGCTTTCCTATATTGCTTCTGCCTTCTCTAATTTTGCCAGGTTGCCGAAGATGAGAAATGAACCGGTAGATATTATCGGGTTGTTGAAAGACACGGTTTTCCTTTTCCGTGTCCAGCGAGAAATTGAATTTGTGTTTCAGGCACCTGATATGGATCAACTCTGGGTTTTTGCAGATAAGAAACTCCTGGAAAGCGTTTTTACTAACCTGGTGAAAAATGCCATGCAGTCCATTATAGACCGGGAAGATGGCAAAATAGAAGTCATCGTTGAAAAAAGAACAGATGTTAATAAGGTCAGGGTGCTGGTACGGGATAATGGAGCGGGAATCCCGGCCGGAATGGAAGAGAGACTTTTTGAACCGAATTTTACCACCAAATCATCCGGAATGGGAATGGGACTGGCGATAGTAAAGAAAATTGTGGAAGATGCCGGAGGAAGGGTGTGGTTTACACAGAATAAGGGCATGGGGACAACATTTATTGTAGAATTACCGCTTTATATACCCGACAGGGAGTAAATTTAAGGGAAGTAAATTGTATTAATAAAGGTTTTGTTTATTTTTGTTAGTTACTTAGATTGAGAAACGTGACGAAAAAAAAACATTTTTTTTTCTTCCTCCTTGCCGGATTCCTTTTTTTCACAAAAGGATATTCACAGACATCTGTTGCCGGTATAGTCAACCAGTATGCAAGGGTTGTTTCCATAGATGGATTTGACAGGATCACCCTGGCCGATGCTTCTGCCTTCTCGGACGGGGATACCGTATTATTGATACAGATGAAAGGAGTGGGCATTGATGTGGCGGGGACACATTTTGGAGATCCGCAGAACCCCAATAATGCCGGGAAATATGAGTTTTTGATCATTCAGACGGTGGCCGGAAACCAGGTGATTTTTACGGTTGATCTGACCAATACTTATGATAATGACGGAGATATTCAGCTGATTAAAGTGCCTGGATATACTAATGTTACAGTTAGCGGAACCCTTACTTGTCCTCCCTGGGACAGTCTTTCGGGTACCGGCGGGGTTCTGGCCGTTATTGTTGGCAACACCCTGACGATGCAGGCAGATATTGATGTCAGTGCAAAGGGTTTTAGGGGTGGAGTGCCTGTGGATGGAAACGGTGAGTGTACCAATGTTGATGCCGGTTATGATGCCCTTTATTTTTCTGCCACTTCAGATAGTGCCGGTGCCAAAGGGGAAGGGATAGCTTCTTATAGTTTTTTATCCGGTGGTCCCTTATATCCGTTGTATGCCAGAGGAAGAGGGCCTTTATTCAATGGTGGCGGTGGCGGTAATGGCCGTTATTCCGGTGGCGGTGGCGGTGCGAATATGGGTGCCGGAGGATGGGGGGGGCTTGAAACCTCATCCTGTGGGACCCTCCAGGACAGGTATGGCCTGGGGGGAAAAGATGTTTCCGGGGGTATTTCTACCTGGAAACAGGACAAAAGAATTTTTATGGGTGGCGGCGGCGGATCCGGAACCCGGTCTGGTGGTCTAACGGCAACTCCCGGAGGCAGGGGAGGAGGTATCGTTATTATCCTGGCCCATGCGCTCGTAGCCAACGGCCATACCATTGATGCCAGCGGAGAATCAGTGATGGCAATCGCCGATGCTGCAGGTGGCGGTGGGGGTGCCGGTGGGAGCGTGTTGCTTGATGTGAATGAGTATAAAGATAATCTTACGGTTCGTGCAGTGGGAGGCCAAGGGGGCTCTACTAACGGAGTAGACTGTCCGGGCGCCGGTGGCGGTGGCGGCGGCGGCCTGATTTGGTATAGAAACAGTGCTACTGCCGGAAACCTTACGCCCGATGTTACAGAAGGTGTAAAGGGAGATATAATCGGGATATGTGCCAATGCTGCTAATGACGGTGTTGCCGGTATCGTGGCAAACGATCTGAACCTGGTTTTGTCCGGATTTCTTTTTAATTCCATTTATTCCTTCCGGAACGGAGAGCTTTACGACACACTTTGTGAAGGAGAAACTGTTCCGGAGATTTTGGGTTCTGTTCCCAAAGGAGGAATAGGTCCCTATGATTACAAATGGATAAGAAGCGACAACAGAATAGTATGGGATACCATTGCCGGAGAGACTGGGAGTAGTATGAATCTGAATATCATATTATATGATACCGTATATTATAAAAGAGTGGTATCGGATAATTCTCCGACGAAAATTGTGGATGTCAGCAAAGCGGTTGCCGTAATTGTACAACCGGAAATACAACAAAATATTTTCGGTTTTGACACGGTGATTTGTGCGGGGCAGATTCCGAATGTTATTGTGCCTGTTTTTCCCTCACCCACAGGTGGTGACGGAACCTATACTTACTTCTGGGAAGAAAGCACCGACGGTGTAACATTTACTGCTGCCACGGGGATGAATACGGGGAGTATATATCTGCCACCTGTTTTGTCTGATACTGTCTATTATCGTCGGACGGTTTATTCCGGAAAATGTTCGGATATCAGTGATACCATTGCCATAAATGTCTTGCCTGTCATCGCTGACAATGCCATCGGAGCTACCCAGACTATTTGCCAGGGTGCTACCTTTGCCCAATTAACAGGAACCAATCCGACAGGAGGAGATAATAACTATACCTTCCAGTGGATTGAAACGCCGGATCATAGTGTCTGGGATACAGCTTATGGTATAAACAATGCGTCCGTCTATCAACCGGATACCACCTCTCCGTTATTCCCGGGGCAGGTGTTTTACAGAAGAGTGGTCTTTTCAGGATTACGTCAAACCTGTGCCGATACCAGCAACGAGGTTTCGTTGCGTGAATGGCCCGGTATTGTCAATAACAGGATATCAGCAGACCGTCATATCTGTGAGGGAGAAACTCCGGCTCCTCTGACCGGTACTGTCCCTGGCGGAGGGGATGGTTCTTATACCTATCTGTGGGAAGAAAGTCCCGATAGTCTGAGTTATACACCCGGGACTGAAACAAATACGGGAGTAGGGTATAGTCCGGGACCTTTGTCAGACACGGTGTATTATCGCAGGATTGTTTTCTCAGACGTATGCCGGGACACCTCCGAACAGGTCAAAATCCTGGTGGATCCTGCCATTGTCCATTATGGGATACAGACCCTCTCCGGAGGGCAAGACACGACCGTCTGTGCGGGACAGCCACTTAACAGGCTGGTGCCTGAGACAACCCCGGTCACAGGAGGAAACGGTACTTATGATTACCTTTGGAACATCAGTGAAGACGGAGGTTCTACCTGGAGTAACAGTGGGGGAAATACTCCGGACTATGATCCTGGCACTTTTAATACTACCACCCTGGTGCGGAGGCAGGTGACTTCGGGAGTGTGTCAGGTGATAAGCGATACGGTTGCTTTTAATATTTTACCGGTGATCACACAAAATACCCTGCCTGCCGATTATTCCATCTGTATGGAAGATTCAACACTTATCACTGGCAGTGTCCCCGCCGGCGGTGACGGGGTTTTTGTTTATACCTGGCAGGAGAGTGACGATAATGTGTCGTGGAATGGGGTATCCGGAAACGGCACGGGACAGAACTATCAAACCCCGGGATTAACAGCGGAGAAATATTTCCGCAGGATTGTTTTCAGCGGTCTGGCTAACACCTGCAGGGATACAACCCCTCCGGTCAGAATCAGTATTTATCCTTTGCCCTCGGCGGCAATTTTACCTCTGGATACAGCTATCTGTGACGGTGCCGGGGTGGACCTTGTATTTCAGGTTAACGGCGTCAACGGTCCATGGACCATTGAGTATGATGACGGGAACGGGAACGGTGCCAGTGCCGGGATCAATTCCACTACTCCCGAGAATGTCCATATAACACCGGGGTCTTCTTCGGCTTCGACACAATATACTTATACCCTTTCTGCATTGACGGATCAGGTAGGATGCAAGGCACGGCCAACCGATTTGACCGGTTCGGCAAATGTGCGTGTCGACGGACAACCTCAGGTTGATGCCGGCGGAAACGATGAGGTGTGCGGACTGTCTTATACGTTACAGGCGGTTACTCCTCCCTATGGCACATGGTGGTGGACAGCCCCTGCCGGGGTCATCCTGTCGGATACCCTGGAGATTCATGCTGTAGCTACAGCTGATACAGAAGGTATCTATGATCTTACTCTGCATGTTTCCAACGGAGTGTGTCCTGTCAGGACGGATGTTTCTTCCGTTACTTTCTGGCAGGAACCCGGGGATATCTTCACCGGTGCCGATACAATCCTGGAACCCGGAGTGAATGAGGTGACTCTTACGGCTACCTGGCAGGATCCGAAAGTGGGAGAGCTTACATGGGCTATCGAATCAGGTGCTGTTATTGATGATGTAAATAGCCTTATTATCCATGCCAGCGATCTGGATATGGGTGAGAATCTTTTCCATGTGTCGGTTGTCAACGGAGCATGCCCGGCCAAAGTCAGCAGTGTACGGGTGACCGTACTTGACTTTAAAGCGGAGAATTATGCAATCTCTCCCAATCAGGACAATATTAACGACTATCTTATCATTACTGGAGCTGATAATATTGAAAACAGATTGATTATTTTTGATCACAGGGGGAATACGGTGTTTCGCACGGATAACTTCATGCATGCGGATAATCCCGGAACAGTTTACGGATGGAACGGAGTAAATGATAATAACGAGCCCCTGCCGGATGGCACTTATTTTTACATACTTGAGTTGAAGGGGAAAATACAGAAAAATATTAAGGGTTATATTATAATCAAGCGACATAAATAAACAACCAGATGGTAAAGAAAATCTCAGGCATATTGTTTTTTATATTGGTTATGATTGCAGAAATGCAGGGTCAGTATAGCCAATATATGGTCAATGGCCTGGTGATCAATCCGGCATATGCCGGCAGCAGGGACATCTTCAGCCTGTCGGGTAGTTATAAGCAGGTATGGACGGCTTTACCCGGGTCTCCCAGCTATCAGCAAATAAGTGCACACATGCCTTTGAAGAATGACCGTGTAGGATTGGGAATGGTACTGGGGAATAATAAGGAAGGGGCTTCTCAGAACATGTACGGTTCTTTTGATTATACATACCGGATTCATTTCGAAAATTCGGTATTGTCCATGGGTCTCAGGGCTACAGCCGAGTATAAAAAGGAAAACTTTGACGGTTTAAAATTCGATCCTTCCGATCCGGTATTTGTCAATAATTCCATCTTTCAACCGAACTTCGGTTTTGGAATTTATTATTATAGCTCCCGGATGTTTGCAGGGTTATCTATCCCCAGAATGATTACGTATGGCATGACAGACACCTCTTTCACTGAAAATCTAACATCGTATCGTCCGAAAGATTATCATTATCTGGCAACAGCAGGTTTTTTGGCAGGAAAAGGAAAGCTGAAATGGAAGCCCACCGTGCTTTTCCAATATTTCGGTTTTCAAAAAGGCTACAGTATGGATCTTAATTCTTTCTTTATTTTGTTTGATGACAAGGTGTGGCTGGGGGCTTCTTACAGGACGGGAGGCAAGGCCATTGCCGATCAGGTAGTGGGTTTGATTGAAGTTAAAATCACCGAACAGCTTATGATCGGTTATTCCTACGACTATACCCTGGGGTACTATAGTTCCATGTTAAGCGGTTCCCATGAAATTTATATAAGGTTTGAACCTGTACACACGATAAAAGCCATTAACCCGCGTTATTTTTAGCAATGAAACGTTATTTATTTCTGCAATTGCTCCTTGTAACCTGTTCTTTTTCCGGGATTGGGCAGTCTCTCTGGGAGATTAGGATTGCGCCTTTCAGTATGGGGGTTGCTAATGACTATGCTCCTGCACTTTTTCAAAACGGCGTGATTTTTTCATCCGATCGGATTGATGATATTTTTAACCAATACAGGACGATTGCGGGCGAACGAACCAGTAATCTGTATTTTGTCGTAAAAAAAGACAGCATTCATTACGGACGACCCAGGAAATTGTTGCCACAGATCAACACCTTTGTCAATGAAGGGCCGGTTTCATACGATGCAATGCATCATGTGCTGTATTTTACACGAAATCTGTTGCTGGACAAGAAAAACAAAAAACAACCTAACTACACGGGAATTTTTTACATTGATTATAACAATGGGAACTGGGGAACGGTTCATCCTTTTGTATTCAATAACCCGGCTTACAACGTCGGGCATCCTGCCGTCAGTCCGGACGGAAAGATGTTGTTCTTTGCTTCGGACATGCCGGGAGGTTATGGAAGGTCAGATCTTTATGTATGTTACCGTCAGGGAAACGGCTGGTCGAAGCCTGAAAATCTCGGGAAAAAGGTGAACAGCGCTGCCTCGGACCTGTATCCTTTTTTTCATCCTTCCGGGAGGTTGTATTTTGCTTCAGACCGTACCGGCTTTTTAGGTAAGCTGGATATTTTCTTTACCTTTTTTAATGACGGACAATGGATCCTTCCCGTCCACCTGGATGCTCCGTTTAATTCTCCTGCCGATGATTATGCTTATGTGGTTGACAGCTCTATGCATGCCGGACTGTTTACCTCTACGCGCCGGGGACGTGATAATATTTTCATGTTTACTTCCTTGTTGCCGGAGATGAAAGGATGTAACCCTGTGGAAGAACCGGTAAACTGTTTTCTCTTTTATGAAACCCAAAGTAATAATGCTGATACGATTCCAATAAAGTATAAATGGGATTTCGGCGATGGTACGGTGGGTTACGGACATACGGTAGAGCACTGTTTTGATAAATCCGGACAATACCTGGCCAGGCTTTCGGTAACAGATACGATTACGGGGGAGACGCGTGAATCGGTAGCTACTTACCTGGTGGAAGTGGTTGAGTCTCAGGAACCGTTTATTACCGCGCCTGACACTTGTTTTACCGGGGAGGAAATTCACCTGGACGGATTGGAGACCAGCATCCCGGGTTTTCAGCCCGAACAATATTTCTGGGATCTGGGCAATGGAAATCTGGCTGAAGGGGCTGAAATAAAAACCATCTATCATACCCCGGGTATCTTCATGGTCAGATTGCTGGTTAGAGGAATGACCAATACAGGAAACCGGGTGGATAAATGTGTATATAAGGAAATCACAGTACTTAATGCAGGGCAGAAAAAATAAGAAAATCTTTTATAGGGAGTATTCCTGATCTTTCACTTCTTCCGTATTTTTAAAATCTTTATTACATTCTGTCAATTTAATATGGATCAAAGAAAAGAACTCCTGATGGATGTTTCATTTTTTTTTATTTATTTTGAAAGGAAA
>JAGGWN010000061.1 GCA_021157415.1 Bacteroidales bacterium
AATAAATTGAGGAATTGTTGAAAAAAAGTTTAAAAATAATTCAGTAAAGGGGGGTGTAAAACAGACAATAAGTGAAAGGGGATGATTTACGATGTTAGGTAATGCGTTTCATGAAAACAAAAACGTAAGGTAATACATTGTGAATTTTCCGAATTTAGTTAAAAAGACAAAAGGGAAATAATAATAGCGATTTGGAACAAAATTTGTAGTAAGACAAAAAGATAGAAACTTTTTCAAAATCCCGGTAATATGTATAACGGGAAATCATATTGTTGTTATGAACGGTTCCGGAACGGGAGGCCGAGGGATGGGATATAAGTATAGCTGTATCCTGTTAAGTTAGGATATAGGATACAATGAGAATTAAAAAATTATATGTACTGAAAAAAAATAAAGATCATGAAAAAGATAATGAAAAAATATTTATGGTTCATATTAGCATTACCACTATTATTAGTATCATGTGCTAAGGAATCAATATCCCCACCGGGAACTTATGTCGAGATTAACGGGGTGCCTTTGCAAACGAATGGCGACAATAACAAGATTGATATAGAAAGCAATGGTATCGGTATTGAGTTTTGTTTGCTGAATGAAGCAGGCGAACCTGCAACAACATTTAATAGAGGTGAGAATTTTAAATTTCATTTGGCAATTACCAATAATATTCAATCGGATACTGCTATGTATATTGTAAGTGATTTCTTAAGAAATCCCGATTTATATATGGTATATAAGGAAAACGGGGATATAGTGGGTAAACCTGTAGAATGGCATGGTATGGATAAAATATCGGATGGATATGCACTTAGGAATGGGGAAGCGTGGACACTTGAAATTCCCTGGCATGAAAAAAGAGGTACGGAAATGCCTTTTGATTACCATAATTTAATACGTGTTCTTCAACATTTTTTTATCGGACTTAACAGGCAACCCTTATCAAAGGGGACGTATTATACAAAATTTACGCAGCAGTATTGCCTTGGCAGGTATTTACCTCATCCACAGGATAAGATAATATGTACCGATACTTTAAGTCTCAGAATCGTTTTTGAAATAAAATAAATATCAAAGTCATGAAAAAGTTATCTATCTATCTATCTATCTATCTATCTGCTGTTAGTTATTAATGTGACGGCACAGGTACCTTCCATAATTTATTCCGAGAAATCAATAGTCTTTGATTCATATCCCCAGTTTCTTGAACTCCGCGCTACTGCTCCCGAAATTATAATGCCCAAATTTGATATTAACCGCCTTCTTGAAGAAGACGAGGCGGTAAAAGGCAAAGATGTACCCTATCGTTTTGGAAAAGGTTTTGATGTAAACTATTCGCTTACCGACGGTAAATGGACGAAAGTTGACAGCGGCAGGGTTTGGTTGATGAAAGTAACATCACCCGGGGCATATTCCATTAATTTTATTTTTAAGGAACTGTACTTGCCCGAAGGTGCAAAATTATACATATACAGTGCCGACGGTAGTATGGTTTACGGGCCTGTAACATCCAGACAGAACTTGAAAAGAGGCTTTTTCCTTACCGATATTATAAAAGGAGAAAGTGTGATACTGTATCTTTACGTACCGGAAAACAACAAAGAAACAAATACAAGATTGGTAATATCAAGAATTGTTCACGGTTATATAAATTTATATGCCGGCTTGTTCGTATCCGGGAGCAAAGATGGTTCGGGCAGTTGTGAAAAGAATGTGGCTTGTTATCCAGAGTGGGAAACCGAGTCAAATGCTGTTGCATTGGTTTTGCTTGCTTCCGGATTCGAACATTGTTCCGGCTCTTTATTAAACAATACGGCTCAGGATTTCAAGTCATATTTTTTAACGGCATTTCATTGTGTTGATTCAGATCATAATGAAACAATAAGTACTACAGAAGAAAGTAATGCCGAGAACTGGATGTTTAAATTCCACTATAAGACAACTACCTGCAATGGAAGCCAGGAAGCGAGTACTACTACATATAACCATGATAATTTAAGGGCTGCCTGGAATACAACCGATTTTGCACTTCTTGAATTACAAAATTCTCCTTTATACGATCCCAGCGTTGCATTCCTTGGATGGGACCGATCGGGTTCAACCCCTTCAAATGGTACAGGTATTCATCATCCGGAGGGGGATGTTATGAAGATTTCTTTTGATAATGAACAGTTATTAGAAACATCATATGGAAGCAACTCAGGATCTAATTATTGGAAAGTCGATTGGAATATTGGAGCTACGGAACCAGGATCTTCAGGATCACCTTTATTTGATAAGAACAAAAGAGTTATAGGTCAGTTAAAAGGCGGTTATTCTGCATGTGAAGCCAGTGATATGCGGGACTGGTATGGTGCTTTTTACCGTTCCTGGACGGGGGGAGGGACCAATGCAACAAGATTAAACAACTGGCTTGATCCTAATAATACAGGAGATCAAGTATTCAATACTTTGTATCCTTATGTAACAGGACCGGATATTGTCTGTACTTCCAACTCCACTTTTACTTTACATAATGTTCCTCCCGGTTCAACGGTAACATGGTCGGCTTATAATGTAACACTGTCTTCAGGAAACGGTACAACTGCTACTTTCCATAGTACCTGCTCTAATATTGGTAATACTCAGGTTGTTTTTACTATCACAAATACTTTTGGAAGTACTCAGGTAAGTAAAACTTTTATAACCGGCGGTCCCGACCCGCAGGATGTAAGTTTGGATATTTATCTTTCGACCGGTCAGCATGCCAATAAATATGGTAATACCTGGAGATTATGTCCGAATGAAACCTACCATATTTATTGTGTAAACAGCAGCAGTTGCTCTACCTCAAACTACAGTTGGACTCTGCCGCCGAGCCTGACGAAAAATTACCAGTATAACAATATGGTATCGGTAACCACCAACTCCAATCCCGGAGGGAACATCATCGTAAAAGCCCAGACCTGCTGCACGGGCTGCGGGTCGAACGTACAGATCCTGTCGGATTATGTGGGTACTGATTATAATTGCGGGTACGGGTACATGAGTTTTACGCCGAATCCTGCGAATGAAGAGATTACCGTGGAACTGAATACAGACAACATGGCGGAATATAAGACGGGAACGGCCTGGACGCTGGAGATCTACAATCAGCAGCAGGTGCAGGTGAAAAAGTATACGGGTATCACGGATACAAAGAAAGTGATCCGGACGTCGGAATTTAAGCCGGGGATATATTATGTCCGTGCCGTGGTCGGTAGCCGAGTGTATTCCGGAAAGTTTGTGATCGAAAGATAACGAACCGATAAAGTAATTTGAAAAGATCCCGGAGTGCTTTCCCGGAAAAGAAGGATGGCTCCGGGATATTTTTCAACAAAACCTGAAATAACAGGAACGGAAAAAGATTTACGAACAAGGATCAACGATTTATAATTTGCGAAGTTTGATACCGGCTTCGCCGTGTAATTAGTGTGTTGCGCAAGCGACATTAAGCCACTACGTGGCTGTCATTTGCCGCTGATGCGGCGTTATTGT
>JAGGWN010000053.1 GCA_021157415.1 Bacteroidales bacterium
GGAGGGGTGATGCCTTATAATTATAATTGGTCAACTGGAGAGAGTAATGACAGACTGGAAAATATTGTTCCCGGAAAATATTCCGTTTATGTTACGGATGCGAACATGTGCATGGTGCGGGATACGGTTACGGTAAAGAGCGACCGGCCCCAGTGTCTGGAAATACCGAATGCCTTCTCTCCCAATGGGGATGGAGTAAATGATAGGTGGGAGATTGGCAAGATAGAACTTTATCCGGAGATCACGGTCGAGATTTATAACCGATGGGGAGAATTGCTTTTCAGATCCAACCGTGGATATAACAATCCCTGGGATGGTACACACAGGGGAAAAACACTGCCGATGGATTCGTATCATTATGTGATTGATCTGGGGAATGGGACGAAACCTATTACAGGAAATGTTACAATTGTCAGATAAGAATGAAAGAAGGGTTACAATGATTTTAATACTTCTGATTACGGGATGATAAAAAAATGGCAAATAGGAGTATTTGTTATTTTTGTGTCATGGGGGGCAATGGCGCAACAAACCCCGTTGTATAACCAATATATGTTGAACCCCTATCTTATCAACCCTGCAGTAGCTGGTAGCGATGGCTATACTACTTTCAATATAACAGCCCGTAACCAATGGCTTGGGTTTAAAAATGCTCCTACGACACAGGCATTGACTGTCCAGTCCCGTCTGCTGAAACGGAGCTTTATCATCAAATCTTCAACCCCCAGGAAAAGAATTCTTAAACCCAGTAGAAACGGAAGGGTAGGTTTGGGAGGAATGATCTTTAATGATATGAACGGGCAAATGCAAAGAACAGGCATAAGTGCTACATATGCATATCATATTCGTATCAGGGAATCACAACTTTCCTTTGGCCTGAACGGCATTGTCTATCAGGTGAAATTACATGAAGATGAGCTTACTTTCTATAATCCGAACGAGCCTTTACTGGGTACCGGTTTAAGAAGAGTACTGGTCGTACCTGATGCGAATTTTGGGGTATATTGGTTGAATTATAATTATTTTGCAGGACTTTCTGTATACCAGCTGTTTGAGTCGTATTTAAAACTTGGTAATAGTGCCTGGAAGGATTATCATATGATGAGACACTATTATTTGTATGGGGGTTATCGCTTTTATATCAATCAGGAGTTTGAGATCGAACCATCCGTATTGGTAAAAACCAGCGAACAACTGATTGTCCAGGTAGATGTGAATTGTAAACTTTATTTTAATAAGCTGTTTTGGGCCGGGGTATCATATCGCTCTGCCTCCTCTCTTGCCGTTATGCTCGGCTTGAAAGCCGACCGGTATTACTTTGGTTATTCTTTTGACTATGGGCTGAACAGCCTTGCCCGTCATACGTATGGCTCTCATGAATTTTCCATCTCTATGAAACTGGGTGACAGTGCCCGTCGCTACCGGTGGCTGGAGCGATATTGACTATTTTTTAATTTTTAATAATCTCAGTATGGAAATGAACAGGTTGTTTATTTCCGGAGATACTTTTAATATAAGTAATAAGCTACTAAACAGAATTAAGATCACAGAGCTTCTGATTAGAATGTCAACAATAAAATTTGAACAGACTGGGATCATTTTACCAAGGAAATAACTTATTATTGCAATAAGAAGTACTAGTATAAAGCGAAAATTATATGGTTGTAATTTAAATTTGACACGCACAAAAATATAGCGTGTCAAGTTAAAGAGGAATTTTGACAAAAAAGAGGCAAGGGCTGCTCCCAGAATCCCGAAATGAGGGATGAACAATAAATTGGTGCCAATAACAATCAGGGCCAGGGCAAAAATAAAGTAAGTCTGGTATCTGTAATATTTGGATAATCCGATTATCAGGCCGTTTGTTCCTATTAACATATCCGTTAAATTTGCAAGTCCAATGAGAAAAATGACATATTTACCTGCTTCATATGCAGGGGGAAGAATCTTAAAAATATTATGAATATTTGCCCAGATGCCAATGAAGAGCAAAGACCCAATAAGAAATTGATTTAAACAGCTCTTATAATATATTTTCTGCAAAGTCTTGTGGTCATTATCTTTCAGGGAATTTGCAATGATGGGGCTGGATATTTTGAGTAAAGCCCTTGAAGGAATTATTATCAGTGATCCGAAATAAAAGGTTATACCATAGATCCCTGTTGAACTCAGATCGATCATAGAGTTGATCATAATGGCATCAATGTTTGAAACCAGAATCCCTCCAAACCCTCCCATGATACCAAACAGGCTGACACTTGCTATCGAGCGGATCATGTCTTTGTCTAATAGGGTAAAATCCGGTTTCAGATAAAACCGGTCTTTTTTAAGTAGTAAGAAGCTTAGTACCAGCCCCGGGGTACTTAATGATATTATATAAAAAACCACGAAAGTATGAAAATTGATCAGATTGGACATGAAAAAACCGATGGAGTTCAATATCAGAATACGTTGCAAAACCTCTTTTAAGAATGTTCCCTGTACAGCATTGTATAAAACTTTATTGTAATTGTCAAATATATCAAAAAGCAGGGTGAAGAAAATTAAAGGGATCAAATAGCTTACATACTGTATAAAAAGTGATGACCGATGTGAACTATGCTCAATAAGCGTATCTTTAAGAATAAAAAATAAGGCTATGGATAGTAAAAAACCCAGCAGATTAACGGTTAAAGTAATGAATAAAAATCCGTTGTGATGATTTTTATAATTACGGAAATAAGGGAAAAGCCGGTTGATAACAGAATTAAAACCCAGGTTAGCAAAACGGGAAAAAAGCAAACTATAGGATACAAGTAGCTTCAGCACGCCGTTTTCTTCTGTGCTGAAAATATTCGGCAGTAAAATTCCGGCAATTATAAAGCCCAGAAGAGCTCCCAGGTAGGAAAATAGGGTGCCGATTATTGTTTGTCTCTGAATAATCCCCAAATGATTGATTTTTTAAGATATATAAAAGTATAATATTTTTTTTCAATATTCGTCTATTAGGGAAAACCGGAGGTTGGTGCTGGTGAAAAACCCAATTGTCTTATCCGGGAAAAAAGTTTTTCAGACAAATTGTTTAAGTTTTCATCCTTGTTGATCAATGAGGCTGCCTGATATATCTCCTGATGGTTGCCAAAAATAGAGATTTGATCAATAGCACTAAGATATATTCGCATCTTTTCCGGATCAGGCTTATTTTCCCCTGATAAGATTTTTTTAATGGAAACTTTACAATCAATATTGTTATGTATTACAAAAACGCCGGGAGCATATTGATAAAAAAAATGGCCAAACATCATGACAGGTTTACCCCTGAAAAGGGCTTCCCATCCTGCAGTTCCGGTAGCAGTGGCAACGGCAAGACATTGATTAATCAGACGAATGGAACTGAATTTTTTGGAAATAAAATGAACATTATTCGTTTGGATGAGGCCTTTATAAAATGAAATACTCCTTCCCCAAATATTTTGCTTAGGGTTTTCTTTAACATATATTTTAACGTTATCAGGAATCCAGGCAGCAATCATTTCTATGATCAATTCCTGATCGACAAAAACACCCGCCAGAGGAGAAGTTGTCAGTTCTGGTTGCAAATGTAAGGGAACATATATGAAAGGTTCGTTAAGCTTTGGTGTGATACAATGGAAATTATAAAACAATCGGATCCGGATTTTTTGGGGTAAATAGAAAAAAAAACGTGTCCACTTGAAAAACTGGATTTTCCAGCTTTCTGCGGAAAAAATATGAATGAAAAACTGTTTTTTCGTAACCCTGGTGATAACCCTGTGTGTTTTTTCGATGAAAAGGGCAAGATACCCGGACAAATTCTTTTTTTTCATATAGACCGGTGTTGGATCTGAATGTGAGTGGGTCTGCACATTCCATATTTTTAATGCCCTTTCTGATAAAGAAATTTTCTTTTTGTAGTTTCCGGATGCATCATATAATTTCTTATACGTTTCCGCTATTTCAGGCAAAAAGTTTTCCCAACTGTCTAATAAAAATAAAAAATCAGGTATGGATTGATGAAACATTAAAACTGGAATATCCTTAAGCTTGCATAAGGAATAGATCACATAATCATATATTTCATGGGGAATATTACTGGAAAGGAACAAATCAATTTTCTTTGTTACAAGCACATGGTTCCAGTACCTCAAATGATGCAGATAAAGCCTTTTACGTTTTTCGTATGAGAGCCGTCCTAAATGAGGTTCAAGCCGGTCGAACATTTTTAGCACAAGGGCTTCTGTCTCCCTCATGCTTTTTATCAGGCTTTCATCCAACGCAATAAGATGATTTTTACCGATAGGGTATCTGGCAAATGTTGCGTCACGGAAATCATGAAATTCTGTCTCCGGAATTTTTGAAAAATCTGTTTTTAAAGGATCTGATATAATCCCACAATAATGAATACTAAATGTATCCAGAAGTTTCGGGAGCAGGGGAGAAATGAGAGGATCATTGAAACCGTTTATGATGATGTTCATGATAATTTGTCAGGTTAATATTACTTGACGATCATATCCCATGATAATGGTGTTCCCTTCTTCAGATCACGGACAGCGGTTTTTCCTATTATCTCTTCAAAGTGTTTAGGAGGCAGCCCGTAACCGGGTCTGATCGAACGGATATTTTTTTCAGAGAAAGTATCTCCTTTACGTATATCTTCTATCACAAAAAGTGATCTCATGAAAACTCTGCTTTCCTTAATTTTTTCAGTAGGCTCGTAAGTAACCTTTCCCCATGCTTTTTCTGTATTCCGGATTGCCTCCACCATTATTTTAAAGGGTTCCGGCTCCATGGAAAAAGCTGCGTCAGGGCCCCCTATCGTCTTATCCAATATGAAATGTTTTTCGATGATCCGTGCACCCAGTGAAACGGAGGCAATGGCTACAATATCTCCCAGCGTATGATCGGAAAGACCCACCATGGTGCCAAATCGCTTTTTCATATCCGGTATTGTCCTCAGGTTGGCCTCTTCAATGGGAGCCGGATAGGCTGATGTGCATTTCAATAGTATGATCTGGTTGTTTCCGACTTCTCTGCATGCATTAACAGCCTCTTCTATATCCTGTAATGTGGCAACACCCGTGGAGATGATAACAGGTTTCTTTTTTGATGCAATATAGCGAATCAATGGGATATCAGATATTTCAAAAGAAGCCACCTTGTATGCAGGGACATCCATCTTCTCCAGAAAGTCAACCGCAGAACGATCAAAAGGAGAAGAAAACAAGATAAGCCCCAGACTTTCGGCATATTTTTTAAGCTTAGGTTGCCATTCCCAGGGAGTATATGCTTGTTGATAAAGATCATACAAAGTTTGTCCGTCCCATAGGGTTCCTTTAATATGAAAATAATCATTATCGCAATTAATCGTTATGGTATCCGGCGTATAAGTCTGAAGTTTAATAGCGTCAGCCCCTGCTTTGCTCGCTGCTTCAATAGTCCGGCGAGCTATTTCAAAATCTTGGTTATGGTTTGCCGAAAGTTCAGCTACAATAAAGACAGGAGACTCATTGTTTATGGTAAAATCATCGATTTTCATTTTTGTAATGTATTAGTTTTGAAACAGGTGTATCGTATCCTTTTTCTTTAATAATAAAAAGTAATTTCTCTTTGTCAGCAGTTTTATGATAAGTCCCTTTGCCTTGTTGTCTAAAAGGTTTTATTTGATTGGTCTTGATTTTCCCCCAGTTCAATTTAAATAATTCCTGTATTTCCCGATGTAAAAGCTCATAACTCGTTCGCAACGTAGTATTGTTGTTAATATGAACTTCTTTCTGAACCAGAATATCCCCTGTATCCAACCCTTCGTCAATTAAGTGGATACTAACCCCTTTGGGAGTATTTTCGATAAAACTCCAGAAGTTGGGATCAGCTCCACGGTTGTATGGAAGATAGGATATATGTAAATTTATGGCTCTGTTTTTTAATAATTCAAGAACGTCTTTTTTAATAATGTGCCTGTACCCATAGCTGACAAGAAAATCAATTTCGTTGTATTTGATGTAATCAGGCATAATCTTATCAGAACAGATCAGACATTCATCCCCTTGAGATTTAATGAACTCAATTAATGGTGAATCTTTATATCCGAGAAACAGTACTTTCATTTTTTTTGCGATTTTAATTCTTTTGAATAATTGATTATAAAGTCAACAATTCTCCGGGGTCCCTGTCCATCAATAACTTTTCTCCCACGTGATGACATGATTTTCCTTTTTTCAACGGGAGAAAGCTGAGACATAGCCTTTGAAAAGGAATTATAATCAAGCGAATCCCAATGATGAAGATTAACCAGACAACCTTCATTCTCAAGATAGGAAATAATCCCGGATTGATTGTCGACGATTTCAATGGCAAGGGTTGGTGTCCCGGTCCTGGCCAACTCAAATAAAGATTGACCGGCTCCGGAAATGGCAATATCACTTTGTAACATGAGATCCCTTAATTGATAAGGAGAAGGGGAAAAGTATAAAACGGTATTTTCCTTATTGATATTGATAAGGTTTGATATTCCCTTTTTTGTCCCCGGTCCGATAATCACATGTTTTTTATAACGGTGATCCAGTTGTTCAAGCATGGTCACTATCTTTGGGGTCATATTCCGTATATCGGTACCTCCAAACATTATCAGGATATCTTCAATCTCCGGGTTGATTATTTTTTCAGGCAAATCCCAAAATACTTTTCTAACGGGTTGGTATTTTGTTCCTAACAATAACTTCAAACCTGAATTGACATAGACTGTCGCGGAAGATAAGGCTGCTCCGTTTACCAGAATACCATCCGGATATGATATACGTGCGGTATCATCAAAGTAAACGGAAACAAAACTCTTGCTGCGAATCTTTTGATAGATCTCTGAAGGAGCATGGTAGGAATCGATGATTGTAATGGAATGATCCTTAAGTTTTGATAAAATGGGATCAATGTTATGTAACCACTCAATATTCTCCACATCAAATGAAAAATCAAAATGATCAAAATCAAGATTTCCCCTTATGAAATATTCAGGTTTATACCTCCGCTCTTCGAAAGCCTGTCCCAGTGCCTGGCAACGGGTTATATGTCCCATACCCATCTTATGACTGCCTTCTGTGAAAAAATATATCGGCGATTTCATTTTTGTATCTGGCTTTTGACGGAATACAGGAGTTCTGCTTTTTTCCAATCTGTTTCGTTGTCAATATCAACAAAATAATTCTCCGGAAATTCAATAGCACCGGTGTTTTTAGTAAAGAGTTTGTGTTCTCTTTGAAATGAATGTACTGTCATCCAGTAAAACTGACCACTGTCATAATAAGTTGCAGGAAGATCCTGCGTTCGGGTCTGGATCATATCTGGCCACAGCATGGAAGCCTTCCCGTCTTTAATTTTGAATGCCCGCTGAATGGGGTGACTAAACCGAGTGGCCGGGAAAACAGAATCATAATTCCCGGATATCAGGTGATCATATCCCTGACTCAGATGTTCCGGCAAAAGAAAAGGGGTAGTGGGTAATATGCAGCAAAAAAAATGAAATGAACGTCCTTTTTTTTGATAGGAACCCAGTACTTCTGCGATCACATCAGCCAATGTAGCCTGATCATTGGCATTGTGAGATGACCTGAGAAAGGGAACTGCAGCTCCAAATTTTTTCGATATTTTCTCTATTTCAGGATCATCGGTGGAAACCATTACTTCATCAAATAGCTTTGATTGAATAGCTGTTTGTATGGGATAGGCAATGACCGGTTTCCCAAAAAACTCCCTGATATTTTTCCGGGGTATTCTTTTACTCCCTCCCCTTGCCGGGATAATAGCTAAATTACTCATATGGCCGGTTTCCATTAAACAGCAGGATAAAATTAGCCATTTTTATTGACATTTGAAGGTTCCCCTTTAATCAGGGGCTCACACATATGTTTTTCCGGATAAAAAACAAAATTCAGGAAACAAATTCCAAAACTTTATCAATGACAAATTGCTGTAATTCCTGCGTAAGAGTTGGATACATGGGAAGGCTGATCGCTTTCTCATAATATTTTTCAGCAATGGGGAAATCTCCTTTTCCCCATCCCATATTTTGATAATAAGGTTGTAAGTGAACAGGAATATAATGTATTTGCGCATAGATACCGTGTTCCCGCAAATGATCATAAAGTCCTTTGCGGTTTGCCACCTGGACAACGTACAAATGATAAGCATGGTAGTATCCGGTTTCTACATGTGGCGTCAGAACGGGTGAGTTTTTAAAAGCTTCATTATAGATTTTTGCAATTGTGTTCCTTTTCTCGAGATTCTTTTTTGCACGGGCCAATTGACTCATACCAAGGGCTGCCTGTATATCCGTAAGCCGGTAATTATATCCCAGCTCCTGCATCTCGTAATACCAACCGCCATGATTTTCATGTAATAGGGTGGGGTCTTTTGTGATGCCGTGATTACGAAAGAGGAGTAGTTTTTCATAAAGATTTTTATCCCTGGTAGTAACCATGCCTCCTTCTCCTGTAGCAATGTGTTTTACCGGATGGAAGGAAAAAATGCTTACATCTGATAGCTCTCCGCTACCACAGTAACTTTTTTTTTGTCGGGTATCTACAAAATACCCCCCGGGAGCATGGCATGCATCTTCCAAGATCCAGAGATCATATCTATCGGCAATTTGACGGAGTTTTTCCATATTAACCGGATAACCGGCAAAATCAACAGGAATAATACCTTTATAGGTACCCTTGGGGACCCGGGAAAGTTTTTTTTCAAGCTTGGAAAGATCCATTAAATACGACCGGGGATCAATATCCACGAAATCTACGGTTCCTCCACAGAAAAGCACGGAATTGGCACTGGCTACAAAAGTGATTGGGGTTGTGATCACTTTATCTCCCGGTTGAACATTTAATGCCATATTGCTAATATGCAAGGCTGCCGTTCCGTTTGAAACGGCGACACCATATTTGGCTTTAACATAGGCAGCAAACAGATTTTCAAATTTCATCACTTGGGGTCCCTGGGTAATGAAATCATCTTGTAATGCTTCCGTAACTTTTTCTATATCTTCAGGCGTGATCTCCTGTCTGCCATAAGGGATACGTATCATCTTTTGCCTTATTTATTATACATGAAAGTCCGGATCCACATGTTTGCGCAACAAATTCCGGATCTGATCCTCATCCAGCCATTCGGAATTGGTCCCCGAATTATATTTAAATCCTTTTTTTACTTCATGACCGTTATAATGTGTTATATATCTTGATTTGTTAGCATCAGAAGGAAGAATGGCATAATACCGGTCAAATTCAATCGTATAATAAGAATCACTTTCTGTGATCATTTCTTCATGTATTTTTTCACCCGGTCTGATGCCCACATATTCCATTTTACAATCCGGACAGATAGCCTTGGCAACGGTTTCAATTCTATATGATGGAATCTTAGGTATGAAAATTTCTCCGCCCAGAGCATTTAACAGAGCAAAATGAACCAGCTCGACCCCTTCGTCCAGTGTGATATTGAAGCGTGTCATATCCTTGTGTGTTATGGGAAGCTTCCCTTCTTTCTGTTTTTTCAGGAAGAAAGGGATTACAGAGCCCCTGGATCCCATAACATTGCCGTACCGTACAATCGAAAAGCGGATGTTCCGTTTCCCTTTAACATTATTGGCGGCAATGAAAAGTTTGTCACTGACAAGCTTGGTAGCTCCGTAAAGATTAATAGGAGCCGCCGCTTTGTCAGTAGATAAGGCAACAACTCGCTGTACCCCTGTCTCAAGAGCAGCTTCGATAATGTTCTGAGCACCCCCTACATTGGTTTTGACAAACTCCGTCGGATTGTATTCTGCCGCGACAACTTGCTTTAACGCTGCCGCGTGAACAATGATATCAATTCCTTCACAAGCCCTTTTGAGTCTTTCCTTATCCCTTACGTCTCCAATAAAATACCTGATAAACGGATATTTTTCTTTGGAAAAAACCTGGGACATCTCAAATTGTTTCAGCTCGTCCCTGGAAAAGATCACAAACCTTTTTATCCCCGGGTATTTTTTTAAAGTCAATTCCGTAAACTTCTTACCAAATGAACCGGTTCCCCCGGTAATTAATATGGCTTTGTTGTTTAAATCACTTGGTGTGTCTTTCATTATTGATGAAATTAATGTATGATTTCTTTCCAGAGTGAATTGTTTTTTATCTTTTGAGATATATTCCCTTGTTCATAAAACGAATTCATGTAAGGATAGTATTTTTTTTTCAAATTCTGCATATTTTTCAACCGGAAGTTTTCAAATATCCAGATTGTTTTTTTGAATTTCGGAAGTTTTTTAAAAAGATTCTTATAATAAAAATATTTACCAATAACCATTAAAAGGTGCATAATAAAATATCTCAGGGATAATTTCACAGATATTTTGTTTCCATTAACCTTTTCTTCGATTGTTTTTTGTAAATAATAACCGGCCCGGAGATGATTCATCCCATCATCAAAACCAATGGTATCATAAATAAGTTTTTTTCTAACCCTTTGAAGTTCCTGCGTTTTGAATGCCTTAATTTCGGATGTATGGTAATATTCATTAATCATGGATTGTAGCTCTTCGGCATTCTTTACCAGCAGAGAGCCTTTGTATAATTCATCCCTTTTGAAAACCGGATCAGGATTAATGAGAATGGTTGGTTTATCTCCCATGAGCCAGGCTTCTAATGCAGTGGTTGTTTCGTATCCAAGCCAGATATCAGAAATGTTGATCAGATCATGAATAGATTCCTTGTCCCTAATATACAGTACATTGGTACGGTTCTTTAGATGAACCATTTCGTTGGTTTCTTCTCCGACAATAGATGGATTTGCTTCATTGGGATGTCTTTTCAAGATAAATAATATGTCAGGATTATTATCTATAACAGTCTTTAATATGTTTTCCACCAATGACATTTGTTCCTTTAACCAGGATATCTTATCGGGATCATTCTGATGAAGAAAAGACAACTCTTCAAAACCCTGTTTGTTAAAGAGTTTTCCAAAAGCCCACCCGGCATAACCGATGACTTTCGAATAAGGTTTGATTTTCTTTTCATTAAAAAAAGAATCTCTGGATTTGAACTTATAAAATTTGTAACGGTCAAATCCCACCCCTCCGGTCAACACATTTCTGTTTACCAGATAAGGTAATTCTCGGTTGAAAAATTGCCTGGTTCTTTCAGACCAGTGGCAAATATATTCCTGATAAAATATTTTGTCGGTGTTGTAACCCCAGTAATTAAATGAGCCATCTGTTCGGAAATTCCCTTCGGATATCAAAGCAAAAACAGGAATATTATTCTTATGAGCATGTTTTGATATCTGAAAGGCCAGTTTTGAGCCGATGGTATTGGGTTGAAGAATGAGATCGGGTTTGTATTGATAAATGGCATGAATATCCCAAATAAGTTTAAAAGATATGTGGCAATGAAGATACTTTTCTGCAAAATAGATCAAAGGCAACATCATTTGTGCATCCCTGCCATAATCATCTTCAAGATAACATATTGCATTTATGGATTTCCTATTTTTCATTTTTCTATTAACTCATTGAGGAGAGAAGCAACTTTTCGAACCTGGTTTTTTACGGAATATATGGAAATATCATCTTTAAAAATAACAGAACCTGTTTTATCAAAGAGATCTAAGTACTTAATTATATATTTCTTGATATTTTGATAATCGTCATATTCAAAACATTTACCATGGTGGGTTTCTCTTAATATTTTGGCTACATCAGAGTTTTCAGGTCCGAGACATAAAATAGGCCTACCAGCTCTGAGATATTCAAATAACTTTCCGGGGATTCTGCCTTTGGCATTTTCCGCTTTGTTTAAGGGCAATAGAAGCAGGCTGGACTGAAGGGTGATTTCAAGAGCTTGAGGACGCGGTAGATTTCCTGGAAAAACCGTGTTGTCAGTGAGATCCAGTTCTGAGATCTTGTCCCGGATGGAATAATCCACAGATCCGGGAAAGATCATATTGAGTCTTTTTTTCCAAAGCGGTCTTTCTGTCAACAGGTCTCGGATTACCTCCAGAAAAACTTCTGGGCTCCGGTCATAACCTAACAGACCGGAATGGGAAAGAATAAACCGGTTAACAGGCTCGTATTTTAGATCTTTGAAATCGTCTTCATCATATCCCCAGTAAAGGACATGTATATTTCTGGCATTTAGGGTTTCCAAGTCTTTTTTCCAGGAAGGACTGGCAATGGTAATAGCTCCGGCTGTCCCGAATGTTTCCTGCTCCAACTTTCGGTGTTTTCTGTCAGCCCAACGGGTAAGCTTAAGTAATTTATAGTAGTCTACCTGGGTCCAGGGATCCTGAAAATCCGCCAACCATGGAATATTGAATTTTTTGCTTAACCTGCAGGCTATTACAGTATTGGTATGGGGGGGGCCATCCGAAAGAATGGCATCCACGGGATAATCTTTAAGGTATTTGCTCAAAAATCTTACAGAAGGTTTGATCCATAACGATCGTGCATCAGGGATAAACAGATTTCCCCGGATCCATACTGCCAGCCGGTCCAGGAACCGGGTTTTCTTCGAACGGACATGAATAGGATTGGGCACTGGATCCGACTTTTTTCTGCCGGATATCCATTTATAGAAACCGAAAGGCTCGATGATCCGATTTTTCAACACCTCCAGGTTGTCAGGAACGTCTTTATAACCATTCTTATCATAATAGGAATACAGTGCGTTTTTAGCAGTGTATATCACAGGTTCCCATCCGTATTGTCGTAAATATTTGGCAAATTTAAGACATCGCTGTACCCCGATACCTCCTGCCGGTGGCCAATAGTAAGTGATTATGAGAACACGTCTTGACATAAAAGCTATTTTGGAATACTGGAATATTGGAATACTGGGATGATGGGATAAGCTTTCATTGGATTTTGGTTAAAAAGTATCGTCCCGGTTTTTTCTTTGAGTTTCTTCTGGAGTGATTTGGTCAATTGTATTAATTCATTTTCTGTTTTGTAATGAAGTTTATCTAATTGTTCAAAATTTTCTTGTGTAATTTGGTTTGCTTTGTAAAAAGAATAAATACTTGAGTAATATTCTCCACTCGATCCCAACGCAATATTTAAATGATTGAGATATTCTTTAATACTTTTTCGTGAGTATCCCTCTGCAATATCCCTGCTTATACTATGAGATGCATCAATGCAATTAGCTGCTGTTTTTCTTAATTCATAAGGCAGCCCTTTTAGTATTCTGAATGTTAATGTATATAAATCAGTGGCATCGTGCCAAACTCTTAATTGTGTAAACCCCCTATTGATATTCTTCCTTTCCATTATTCCATCATTCCATCATTCCATTTTTCCAGTTAGATAAAAGATTGTAACAGTTTTCTCATGCTTGTTTTTTCTTCTAATATTCGGGGCAGTTCTTCGATCTTCACCCTGATCTGATCCATCGTATCCCTGTCCCGTAAAGTGACGGTACGGTCTATTAAGGTTTTCTGATCGGTGGTGATGCAGTAAGGGGTACCGATGGCATCCTGCCGACGGTAACGACGGCCAATAGAATCTTTTTCATCATACTGACAATAAACATCCAGTTTAAGGAGATTAAAGATTTCCCGTGCAACCTCCGGCAGACCGTCTTTTTTTACCAGAGGCAGGATGGCAGCCTGAACAGGTGCCAGGGCAGGCGGAATCTTCAATACCACACGGTCTTCCGGCTTTCCTTCGGCATTCGGTACTTTTTCTTCCCGGTAGGCATATGATAAGATCAACAGGAACATCCTGTCCAGTCCGATGGAAGTTTCAATGACATAAGGCACATAACTTTCCCCGGTTTCAGGATCGTAGTATTGCATTTTCTTGCCGGAGAATTCCTGATGGCGGAACAGGTCAAAGTCTGTCCGGGAATGGATCCCTTCCACTTCGCGGAAACCCATGGGGAATTCAAACTCAATATCAGTGGCTGCATTGGCATAATGGGCCAGCTTATCATGGTCGTGATAGCGTAATTTATCCTGATCGGCAACCAGGGAAAGATGCCATTGCATTCTTTTCTCTTTCCAGTACTCAAACCATTTCAATTCTTCGCCCGGTTTAACAAAATATTGCATTTCCATCTGTTCAAACTCACGCATACGGAAGATGAACTGACGGGCTACAATCTCATTCCGGAAAGCTTTCCCCGTTTGAGCAATCCCGAAGGGGATTTTCATCCTTGCCGTTTTCTGAACATTCAGAAAATTAACAAATATACCCTGTGCTGTTTCTGGTCTCAAATAAATGGTATTGGTTTCTTCGTTGACAGAACCTACCTGTGTCTTAAACATCAGATTGAATTGCCTGACGTCGGTCCAGTTGCGGGTGCCGCTGATAGGATCTGCGATCTCGCAGTCCAGGATGATCTGACGCAGTTCGCCCAAATTGTTTTCATCCAAAGCCTTAAGGTACCTTTGATGGACTTCATCCACTTTTTCTTTTATTTTTAATACACGCGGATTGGTTTTCAGGAACATATCCTTATCAAAAGAATCTCCGAATCTTTTGGCAGCTTTTTTAACCTCTTTGGCGATCTTGCCTTCCTGTTTTTCAATGTATTCTTCGATAAGCTGGTCAGCTCGATAGCGTTTTTTAGAATCTTTGTTGTCAATCAGAGGATCGTTGAAAGCATCCGTGTGGCCTGAGGCTTTCCAAACAGTAGGATGCATGAAGATCGCCGAGTCGATGCCTACGATGTTTTCATGTAAGCGGGTCATAAAATGCCACCAATAGGTGCGGATATTGTTTTTTAGTTCCACCCCGTATGGTCCGTAATCATATACAGCTCCCATTCCGTCATATATGTCGCTGGAAGGAAAAATAAAACCGTATTCTTTGGCATGGGCAATCAACTTCTTAAACAGATCCTGTTGGCTCATATGTATTTCTTTTTTGAATGAATGGTGCAAAAGTAATTGAAAATATCATCTTTTCTGATAATGAAAACGATAATTCGTAATAAATTGAACTATACTGCTCTTTTTGTATTTATCTTTGTGGTTGAGTAACTTTTTGTTCATGAAATACAAAGTGGATTTTTTGGTGATTGGCTCCGGATTGGCCGGACTGCAATTTGCCCTGAAAGCCAGCCGGAAAGGGAAAGTGTTGATTGTGACCAAGGCCGGTATTGACGAGGGGAGTACAAAATACGCCCAGGGAGGCATTGCTGCAGTGTTGTCGGATGAAGACTCCTTCCAGAAACATATAGAGGATACTTTGATCAGTGGTGACGGACTTTGTAATCGGGCAGTTGTGGAAATGGTCGTACGGGAAGCCCCGGACAAAATCAGGGAGCTGATAAAAATGGGTGTTGAGTTTGATAAAAACAGCAGAGGGGAACTGGATCTCTCGCGTGAAGGGGGACATTCCGAACACCGGATATTGCATCATAAGGATATTACAGGACAAAATATAGAAGTGACTCTGGCCAAAAGAGTCCGGGAGAACAAAAATATAGAAGTATGGGAGCAGACCTTCGCCATTGACCTGCTGACCCAGCACCATCTGGGCAGGCTTGTCAAGAGATGGCATACAGATATTGCCTGTTATGGGGCTTATATTTTAAACCTTCAATCCTGTGAAGTAGATACCGTTCTGGCAAAAATAACCGTTGTGGCTACCGGAGGCGTTGGCAACCTGTATCAGACAACTACCAATCCGCTGGTGGCTACCGGCGACGGGATCGCTATGGTATATCGTGCCAAAGGAATTATAGAAAATATGGAGTTTGTACAGTTTCATCCTACCTCTCTCTATCATCCCGGAGAAAGACCTTCCTTTTTAATTACTGAAGCTTTGCGTGGTTTTGGGGCGGTATTGAGAACTGCTGATGGGAAAAAGTTCATGCACAAATACGACGAGCGTGGCTGTCTGGCTCCCAGAGATATTGTGGCAAGGGCGATCGACAATGAGATGAAAATCAGGGGGGATGATTATGTGTACCTGGATGCTACTCGTCTCGATGCGAAGGAACTGGTTTCCCGCTTTCCAAATATTCATAATAAATGTTTGTCGATCGGGATTGATATGCGTAAAGACATGCTCCCGGTGATCCCGGCAGCCCACTACCTGTGCGGAGGGGTTCGTGTGGATAAAAACAGTCGCAGCAGTATCCACCGCCTGTATGCTATCGGAGAGACTTCTTCTACCGGGCTGCACGGTGCTAACCGACTGGCATCCAATTCTCTGCTGGAGGCGGTGGTCTTTGCCGACCATGCCGCCGAAGATGCCCTAGCACACCTTGAGGAATATTCCTGGCAGGAGGATATTCCGGAATGGGATTACGAAGGGACTTCCCATCCCGAAGAGATGATCCTGGTAACACAAAGCTATAAGGAACTGCAGATGATCATGTCTAACTATGTCGGGATCGTCAGGTCTAACCTGCGCCTGCAACGGGCTCTTACACGCCTCGGGATCATCTATAATGAAACCGAGGCATTGTATAAGAAATCTGTCCTGTCCCGCAAACTATGTGAACTTCGTAACCTGATCAACGTGGGATACCTGGTGATAAAAATGGCACAGGCCCGGCATGAAAGCCGGGGTCTGCATTATAACATTGATTATCCGGAGAAAAACGAGCAATAATAAATATATGTATTTAAATAAATAATTAAATACATATTTAAATATTTATTTAAATTTCAATGTTGTTTCAAATAATTTCAGAATACGTTTATATTCATCTGTCCAACTGGAAGGTTCTACGAACCCATGGCGCTCTAAAGGATAGACCGCCAAATCCCAGTTGTCTTTACCCAATTCTATCAATCGTTGTGTGAGTCGGACGATATCCTGAAAATGAACATTGTCATCTATCATGCCATGGCACATCAGCAGGTTTCCTTTAAGCCCATCTGCAAAATAAATGGGAGAACTTCGGACATAAGCCAGGCTGTCTTCCACCGGTGTGTTCAGGATTTCAGAAGTATAACCGTGGTTGTAGTGGGCCCAGTCGGTGACTGAACGCAGGGCTGCTCCGGAAGTAAAAACGCCCGGTTGGGTAAACATAGCCATCAAAGTGATGAAGCCTCCGTAAGAACCTCCGTAAATTCCAATGTGTTGGGGAGAGACCCCGTATTTTTTTATCAGAAATTTTACGCCGTCAACCTGATCATCCAGGTCTTTTCCGCCCATATGTCGGTAAATAGCTGTTCGCCAGTCGCGTCCGTAACCAGCGCTTCCCCGGTAGTCAATATCCAGTACAATGTATCCTTTGTCGGCCAGTAGGTTGTGGAACATGTATTCATGATAGTAATCACTCCACCATTTGTGGGCATTCTGCAGATAACCGGCCCCATGAACAAAGATAACAGCCGGTCCTCCCGGTACAGGATGATCGGGGAGATAAAGCCGGGCAGGCACTTTGACCCTGTCGCGGGCTTTGAAGGTAATATTCCGGGGAATACGCCAGGGATATGCTGTGAATGCGTTTGTAAGACTGTGTGTAAGCTGTACCGGTTTGGCCTCCGGAACATTTTCCTTCAGATATAGTTCCCAGGGTTTGTTGGAAAAAGAGTGACGAATAACCATATATTTCTCATCGGGGGATAAGTCAACATCATTGCGTCCTTCCATAAAAGTTAACCGAACAATATGTTTTCCGTCCAGGTCCATGCGATAAAAATGCCGTTCTCCGGGATTTACCTCATTGGAATAAAAATACCAGTGCCTGTGATCTTTAGATATAAAAGGAAAATATATCTCAAATTTTCCTTTGGTCAACGCTTGTCTTTTATGTGTAGTGACATCTACAACATATAAATGAGAGTATCCGGTTACTTCCGACTGGAACCAGATCCTGTGGTTATCGGGCATCCAACCGGTACGTGCCCACCACATACTGATGCCGGGCCCTCCGATCCAGGCATTGTCATGCTGATGGTCCAGTAGATCCAGTTTTCCGGTGGCTGGATCCAGAAGCATGATCCAGCGGTCTTTATGATCAAGGGCATAAATGTCGGTGAATACTTTTTTCCCGTCTTTTGACCATTTGGGAGAGGTAAAAAGAACATGTCGTGTAAATCCGGAAGTATCACGATCCGGATAATCTTTCCAGTACGCCGGTGGGGTATGGATGCCGGAGACCTGTTCCGGACTAACACGGAAAACCGTATCATTTTTTCTGTCAAAGATAAAGAGGTCAACCGACGTATAGTAGGGAGTTCCTGCCTTTGAGCGGGAATGCTGGATGCTGGTATATCCCGATTCATTGACAAAATGAGGAATATCCGTTTGTTTGGTGTTGGAGGGGTGATGAAAGATAAGCCAGGTGATGTAATGTTCGTCCGGGCTGATTGTAATACCGGATGGTGTCCCCTCGCCGGTATAGATGGTCCGTGGTCTTGCAGATAGTTCTTTCTTCTGCTCTTTTTGTCGGACTTCCGATCTTAGCTTTCTCTCTTGCAAAACTTCAAACAACTGAAGTTGTTGCTCATGAAGCCATTTTTCATTTTTTCCCCTAAATTCCGGCTTTTCGGAAACTTTTTTTCCTTTCTTAAAGTCAGTTAGTTGCCGTATCTCCCCGGTATATAGTGACAGCGCAAACACATTGTTGCCGGTGAGAAAATATACGGTCGTATCCGGGTCACTGAAACCAAGGGCATTTTCCCGGGCTACCGTAAAGGTAAGCTGTTTCAGATGTTTGTTCTTGAGATCGTAAAGAAAAAGATCCCCGTTTTTTGCGTATAATTCTTTATCGTGATTTTTGTTATAAAGGCCAGACAAAGGAATAATGCTTTTTTTTTCTTTATCAGTCATTGGTGACGGCTTAGGGTCCTGCACCGTAGCCTTGAAAAGTTGTCGTATTCCATTGGTGTCTTTCTTCCATTCAAAATAAAAAGTTTGATTGTCGGTAAGCCAGGAAGCCGACAGCGGAAGAGTGCCGATCCAGTGGTCCGGGTTCTGCATGATCTTTTCAACAGTCAGTTGAGGTCTGGGACTGTCTGTAACCTGGGAGAATCCATAATAAACAAACAGAGACAGTGTGACGAGTGAAAGTGTGGATTTTTTCATGATTCAATGATTTGAAAGAAGAATTATCTTAAAAGTACGGAAAAAGTAAAAGATTATGATTCGATCCCGGCATATTTTTTTTCGATTTTCTCCAGGATAACCAAGATCTCGTCCGGGTCCAGGGTCGTAAGAAGGCGGATGCGGACAGGTTTGAAATCCGGAAGTCCTTTAAAGTAATGCGCAAAATGTCTTCTCATCTCAAAAATACCTCTGGGGGATCCTTTGTATTCCAACGATTTCTCAAGATGCAGTTTAGCGAGTGCCACTTTCTCGGAGAGGCCCGGTTCCGGTAACAGTTCACCGGTGCGGAGGTAATGTTTTATTTGTTGGAACAACCAGGGTCGGCCGATGGCAGCACGGCCGACCATAATGCCGTCCACACCGTAACGGTCGATCATTTCTTTGGCTTTCCGGGGAGTGTCAATGTCTCCGTTCCCAATCACAGGAATATGCATATATGGATCATGTTTGACTTCCCCGATCAGGGTCCAGTCAGCCTGACCTTTATACAACTGTGTGCCGGTGCGACCGTGGATGGTCAGGGCACAGATACCCGTATCCTGCAGCTGTCTGGCTACCGTAACGATGTTTTTGTTTTGCTCATCCCATCCCAGCCGGGTTTTAACCGTAACAGGGGTTTTCACTACATCCACTACCCGTTTGGTAATTTCCGTAAGCAACGGAATATTCCGGAGCATACCGGCGCCGGCACCGCGTCGGGCGATTTTTTTGACCGGACAGCCAAAGTTCAGATCGATTACATCGGGCCGGGCTGCCTCGGCCATAATAGCGGCTTCTTGCATAGCTTCGGGAATATGACCGTACAATTGTATCCCTATGGGCCGTTCCGAATCCCTGATCTCCAGTTTTTTTATACTCTTAGCTCCCCTGCGAATCAGTCCGTCGGAAGAAACAAATTCGGTGTACATCATATCTGCACCGTATTGTTTGCAAAGAAAACGAAATGAAGGGTCCGTGATGTCTTCCATGGGAGCAAGCAGTACTGGAATATCTTCAAATAGGATGTTTCCGATTTTAACCAAAGCAATTAATGTTTATTTTAGCCGATAAAATTATTAAAATTAAAGACGCGAACCCAATGAAGCTCCATTTCCTGAAATATAGCCATCCGTTTTTGCAGATTATCTTTCTGGTATTTCTTATGCTTACTAGTTTTCTGATCTTTTCTTTTCTCTCGACTCTCCTGGCCATTCCCATCTTCCATGTGGATATATTCAATCTGGCAGCCCTGATGAATGATCTGGAAAATCCGAAGCATGTGATGATATTAAAATATCTGCAGTTTGTTCAATCCTTGTCATTGTTTGTTATTCCTCCATTTTTGTTTTTGCTGTTTTACGGGGAACGGAGTACACGTTTTTTTGGGTTCAACAGGAGTACCGGTGCAACGGCCTGGCTCTCGGTAATCCTTATGATGTTTTTTTTAGTACCGGTTAATAATTTCCTGGCACAGTGGAACAGTAATATTTCTTTTCCAGATTCATTGGCCGGTCTGGAAAATGCATTACGGAATATGGAGCAAAGTGCAGATACCCTGACTAAGATATTTCTGAAAATGAATTCTCCCGGTGCTTATTTATTCAATATGCTTCTGATTGCCATTGTTCCTGCGCTGGGAGAGGAGTTGACTTTTCGAGGAGTGTTCCAGCCGTTGTTTATTCGTTGGTCCAAGAATGTACATGTCGGGATCCTGATCACAGGCTTTTTTTTCAGTTTCTTTCATTTTCAGTTTTTTGGTTTTTTCCCGCGTTGGCTGCTGGGAGTTTTATTCGGGTACCTTTATTATTGGAGCGGAACTATTTGGGTTCCTATGCTGGCTCACTTTATCAACAACGGAATGGCAGTGACGGCTTACTGGGTGATGGGGAGTGATAAAGTAGAGGACCATTTGGATCATATCGGTGCTTCGGCCGGTGATCTGACGCTCTATACAGGAATTATGATGGTCGCCCTTTTCCTGTATGTCTTTTACAAAAGTCAGAAGCACAAACCCGGGAAAGAAGTTCGTGATGGCGGGATTTTATAATGAGTCAATACGCCTGGTTTCATTGGTGCGATAAACGTAACGAACCCCATATTCGGCAGCCTTTTGTCTTTTCATAGGATCAGGAAGGTCTTTGAATGAACTTTCAATATGGTCCCATAACTTTGCGATCAACTGATCCGCTTTCTTGCGGATGGTCAGGATCTCTTCGTGGGCTGCATTCCGGGTCTTACGGTGAATCTTATAAGCGTGATAAGCATCCATGAATTGTTCATATCTGACTTTTACTACAGCGGCTGTGGGATTTGTCAAAGGGGAGAAACCTTCGGAAGTTCGCTTTTCTTCCCCTTCCAGAATAAGTTTTCCCCATTTTTCCAAGTCCTCATAAGACTGCAGGACAGGCAGGGATTTGATGTTATCCAGACTGAAATATTTTAACGCTTTCTCAGATAGTTCTCCACGCTGAACGGCAAAAAAAGCTACCTGGATAAAATGGGATAAAAACATCCGGGCTTTTTTGAAGATTACATGCAACTTTCGGTTTTGTGCTGACAAGATGTGTTTTTTTTCAGCATAGAGCTTGAGTGCTGCTTCATACCTGGGAAGGAAAGACCGTACCTGATAGTAAACGGATTGAGGGAAAGCCAATTGCAACGGAAAGATTTCTTCTCCTTTTCTGTTTGCAATACGTAAGGCTTTCAGGCGGGCAGTATCGGTGTTGGGCAATCGTCTGTAAGGCATGTTATAAAATAGTTGAAAAAATGTTGATAAAACAGAACTGACAGGCGAATATACAAAATATTAATTAAAATATATGCTATTCGTAATAAAAATTATTTTTCATAATGAATTTAATGGTGTAAATTACGCTGTTTTTATAAAAATAAAATCATGTTTGACAGGGAAATTTACAGTAAGCGCCGCGACGGTCTTAGGAAGCAACTTGATTCGGGAATTATTGTCCTTCCCGGAAATTTTGAAAGTAGTATGAACTATCCGGACAATACTTACCGTTTCAGACAGGATAGTA
This sequence comes from Bacteroidales bacterium, assembly GCA_021157415.1. Lineage (GTDB taxonomy): Bacteria > Bacteroidota > Bacteroidia > Bacteroidales > VadinHA17 > DRPN01. The sequence continues at coordinate 22,054 of JAGGWN010000053.1, forward strand.
ATTTTCTGTACTTTTTTGGATTGGACCATGCCGGTTATGTGGGGGTAATAGATCTGGATGAAGGGAAGGACTATATTTTCGGAGATGATGTGGACATGGACGATATTATCTGGATGGGAAACCAACCTTCGGTTCATGAACTGGCTGAAAAAGTGGGTGTAGAAAATACATCTCCTGTCAGTCAGTTAGCGGGTTATCTGAAAGGAGTACTCGCGAAACACAGAACCTTGCATTTATTGCCTTTTTACCGGGGGGATAATATATTGTTTATGTCCAAAATGACAGGTAAGACTCCGGAAGAACTGGAGAAGATGATCTCTTTGCCTTTAATAAAAGCGGTGGTGACCCTGCGTTCCTATAAAGGAGAGGAAGAGATCAGAGAAATTGAGTATGCCATGGATATTGCTTATGAGATGCATACGACGGTCATGAGAATGGCCCGACCCGGGATCCTGGAACGTGAGTTGGCAGGGACCATCGAAGGGATTGCTGCAGCAAGAGGCAGTGGGATCTCCTTCCCGGTGATACTGACCATCAACGGACAGACCCTTCATAATCATTTTCACGGCAATGTCTTGGAAAAGGGACGTATGGTGGTGACCGATGCCGGAGCAGAATCCCTGTTGCATTATGCCAGCGACATCACACGTACGATCCCGGTGAACGGAAGGTTTGATCAACGACAAAAAGATATTTACGAAATCGTCCTGAAGGCAAATACGGAAACCATAAAGGCAGCACGTCCGGGGATCACTAATAAAAACCTGCATCTGATGGCCTCACGTATCATTGCCAGCGGATTGAAAGAAGTGGGCCTGATGCGGGGAGATATTGATCAGGCGGTAAGCCTGGGCGCCAATGCCCTGTTTTTTCCTCACGGACTGGGTCATATGATGGGCCTTGATGTGCATGATATGGAGGGTTTGGGTGAAGATCATGTCGGATACAATGATGAGGTGCATCGCAGTGAACAGTTTGGCATGGCATTTTTACGGCTGGCTAAAAAACTGGAACCTGGATTCGTCTTTACGATTGAACCGGGTATTTATTTTATTCCTGCCCTGATTGAGCAATGGAGAAGGGAGAAAAAATTCGCAGAATTTATTAATTATGATAAACTCGATGCATTTATGGACTTTGGCGGTATCAGGATTGAAGATGATGTGTTGGTAAAAAAGGATGATGCGGAGGTATTGGGACGTCGCATCCCGAAAACTGTGGAGGAGATTGAAACGATTATGAATGCCTAATTATAAAATGCTGAAAAAAAAGAGGGGATCGATTGATTCCCTCTTTTTTGTATGATGTGTTTTTTCAACTGAGATTTGCTTTGTAAAATTCCCTGTTCAATCGTGCGATATTGGTGAGCTTGATTTCTTTCGGGCATTCGGCTTCGCAGGCTCCGGTATTGGAACAATTTCCAAATCCCAGTTCATCCATTTTGGCCACCATGGTCTTAACGCGCTCTTTGGCTTCGACACGTCCCTGCGGTAACAAGGCTAATTGAGATACCTTTGCACCTATGAATAACATAGCTGAGGCATTTTTACATGCAGCCACACAGGCACCGCATCCTATACAAATGCCGGAATCAAAAGCTCTTTCTGCATTTTCTTTTTTTACGGGAATAGAATTTGCTTCAGGTGCAGAGCCGGTGGTAACAGAAATATATCCTCCAACTTGTATAATTTTATCAAAAGCATTCCTGTTCACAATCAAATCTTTTATTACCGGGAAAGCTTTTGCCCTCCATGGTTCAACGGTTATTGTATCTCCGTCTTTAAAAACACTCATACTCAGTTGGCAGGCTGTTACCCCTTTCTTAGGGCCATTAGGTCTTCCATTGATGTATAAACCACACATTCCACAGATACCTTCCCGGCAATCGCTGTCGAAAGCAACGGGATCATTACCTTCCTTAATAAGTTTTTCATTCAGATAATCCAACATTTCAAGGAAAGTCATTTCCTTGGAAACATCATCCAGTTTATAAGTAACAAATTTACCTTTTGCATGTTCGTTTTTTTGGCGCCAGATCTTAAGTGTTATGTTCATGACAGATAACTTTTGTATATTTATTAATTTCCTTTTATAATTTATATGAGGAATATTAAAAAGTTATATATGAGTTAATTATTTATAGCTTCTTTCTGTTACCTTGACGTATTTGAATTTAAGTTCTTCTTTATTTAACTTAGGAGGTTTATCTTCTCCGGTATATTCCCAGGCTGAAACATACGAATAGTTTTTATCATCCCTTTTAGGTTCTCCTTCTTCGGTTTGATATTCTTCCCTGAAATGTGCTCCGCAGGATTCCTTTCGGTCGAGGGCATCAGTAATAATCAATTTAGCAACATCAAAGAAATCTGCTACCCGGCTGGCTTTTTCAAGTTCATGGTTTAGCTCATTCAATCCTCCGGGGATTTTAACATTTTTCCAGAATTCCTCTTTAAGTTCGCTTACCAGTTTAAAGGCTTTTTTTAAACCATTTTCATTTTTTATCATTCCGGAATAAGACCATAATATATGGCCAAGGCGTTTGTGGAAAGATGTCACAGTTTGAGTCCCTTTTACTGATAAAAGTTTGTTTAGTTTTTCCTTTACTGCTTTTTCTGCTTTTTCAAATTCTGGTGTGTCGGTAGAGATTTTTGGAGTTTTTATTTCGTCAGCGAGGTAATCGCCAATAGTAACGGGTAGGATAAAGTATCCATCAGCGGAGCATTGTAAAAGAGAACTTGCCCCCAGGCGATTAGAACCATGATCTGAAAAATTAGCCTCACCGATGGCATACAACCCTGGTATGGTCGTCATCAGATTATAATCAACCCATAATCCGCCCATTGTATAATGAGCAGCCGGATATATTCGCATAGGCTCTTTATAAGGATTTATTCCCGTAATTTTAAGATATAAATCAAAAAGATTTCCGTATTTACCAGCGATGGTTTCTTTCCCTTGGATATTAATTGCATCCTTGAAGTCCAAATATACTGACAGTCCTGTCTCACCAACTCCATAACCTGCATCACATCGTTCTTTGGCAGCTCTTGAAGCAACATCTCTGGGGACAAGATTGCCGAAGGCAGGATATCTGCGTTCAAGATAATAATCTCTTTCTTCCTCCGGTATTTCGTTAGCTGGTCTCTTATCACCCTTTTTCTTTGGGACCCATACTCTTCCGTCGTTTCTTAAAGATTCAGACATAAGAGTAAGTTTGGACTGATATTCATTAAGAACAGGTATACAGGTAGGATGGATCTGAGCCATGCTTGGGTTGGCAAAAAGCGCTCCTTTTCTGAAAGCTGCCATAGCAGCCGTAACGTTAGAGTTTATGGCAAGTGTAGATAGGTAATATACTGTTCCGTAACCTCCGGTGGCGAAAACAACAGCATGAGCAGAATGTCGCTCAATTTCCCCGGTAATAAGATTACGTGTAATAATACCTCTTGCTTTTCCGTTAATAACAACCAGATCAAGCACATCCCGGCGAGTAAACATTTTTGCTTTACCAGCATTTATTTGTCTCATCAATGCCTGATATGCGGCTAATGTACATTGTTGTCCTGTTTGTCCCTGGGCATAAAAGGTCCTTGAGACTTGCACCCCGCCAAACGAGCGGGTAGTAAGATAACCACTGTATTCTCTTGCAAAAGGGACTCCCTGTGCAACATATTGATCAATGACATTATTACTTATTTCGGCAAGACGATATACATTGGCTTCCCTCGCCCGAAAATCGCCTCCTTTAATCATATCATAAAATAAACGATAATCACTGTCGCCATCGTTTTTGTAATTTTTGGTTGCGTTAATGCCGCCTTGCGAAGCAATTGAATGCGCTCTTCGTGAGGAATCCTGAAAACAATATACTTTCACGTTATATCCCAATTCAGCAAGAGTTGCAGCAGCTGAGGCGCCTGACGCTCCGGCCCCAACAACAATAATATCAAGTTTTTTCTTATTAGCAGGATTAACCAGCTTAATTGAAGCTTTATGATTACTCCATTTTTCAGCTAAAGGTCCTTCAGGTATTTTAGAATTCAATGTGACCATAATATTTACCTTTACAATTTCTATTTAGTGAAAAAAATAACAAGGGGTATTATTGTAAAACCCAAGGGGATTAAAATGGCAAATAATGTTCCTAATCCCTTAAACACAAGCGATAATACGGTTGTATTCCATCCCAGGGTCTGAAATGCAGACCAGAAAGCATGGGCAAGATGAAAGCCCAGTATCAGAAAAGAAAAAATATACAATATGATATAAGCCGGAATTTTAAATAGTTGATGTGCAACACCGTAAAAATTTTCCGGATCTCCCTGAACCCATCCTATCTTGATAAAATAAAAATTCATAAAGTGTATAATCAGGAAAATAAAAATGATCAAACCTGTCCAGATCATGAATTTTGAAAAAAAAGAAGTTTGCGAATAATTGGTGATCTTATACTGTTTACCCCGGGCCAGCCAGTTCTGAATCTGGAGGAAAATACCGTAAAAAATATGTAACAGGAAAGATGCCAGTAACAATACTTCAAAACCCTTGATCAGCCAAAATGTAGCCATGAAATGAGCTGCCTTGTTGAAGGGTTCGGGATCACTTTTTAACAATAAGAAATTGATTCCCAAGTGTACAGGCAAGAAAAGAATTAAAAACAGCCCCAACAAAGCCATCGTAATTTTTTTTGTGATGGAAGAACCTAAAAACCTGCTCATAGACGTAAAATTAAATGTGTTTACAAACGAGACATTAATTTTGTAAGTTGCAAATGTATATACTTCGATATGTAATTAATATGTTGACGAACATAAAGTTTGTTCAGCAAGGTTTAATTTTTCACATGAGATTTTCAGTGGGTTTTATAACATAAACTAATACAGTAAATTACAAACATGGGTGTTTTAACTTAAAATCATTCTAAATTTGTTTTTCACAGACAGGAAATAATGATCAGGTTAATTTAATCATTTTACGGATACATATATAATAATTACGGATTAACTTTGCATGGATTTACGATTATAAATCCATAGCATGATGGAAAGAAGGGGAATTGAAAAAATAAATTACCGGATTGAAGGGAGCGGGCAGCCTGTTGTATTATTACATGGGTACCTTGAATCACTTGATATATGGGATGGTTTTGCTGAGTCTCTGGCCCTGGATCATCAGGTGATAAGGATTGATTTGCCCGGACACGGCAAGTCAGAAACCCTTGCCGGAATCCATACCATGGATTTGCTGGCTGAGGTTGTAATTCATATTTTACAGCAAGAGAATATAAAGAAGCCGGTTCTGGCGGGTCATTCGCTAGGGGGGTATGTTACCCTGGCATTTGTGGAAAAATATGCCTGGTATTTATCCGGCTTTTGTCTGTTTCATTCTCATCCTCTGGCTGATACGGATGAGGTAAGAGAAAACAGGGAAAGAGAGATTTCATTGATATGGGAAGGGAAGAAGCATTTGATTTATCAGGTGAATGTTCCCAAAGCATTTGCCCTGGAAAACCAGGAAAAATTCAGAAAGGAAATCTCAAGGGCGATAGAGATTGCAAAAAATACTCCGGATGAAGGAATTATAGCCATGTTGAAGGGAATGATGCAACGTCCCGATCGCAGAAATATACTGGAAAATCCACCTTTACCAGGGTTGTGGATTCTGGGAGAAAAAGACCGGTATATTCCGTATGAAAGAATGAAGTCTGTGATAAAACCGGGCAAAGGTTTACAGGTTGTATCCCTGAAAAATTCCGGACATATGGGATTTATTGAAGAAAAAAAACCTTCGTTGGATGTTATGACCGGGTTTCTAAATACTTTATAGCTCTTTGCAAAGTCGTATCTATCTTCCGAATAATGGGATAAAACCCGTTATCATCCAGGATATCCCGTCCGATATAGGCTTTTATCTGGGTGAGCAACAGGTTTCTGGAAATATTAATGTCATTGCTGACAGGAGCTATTCCTTTTTGTTTTGCATACCGGAGAAATAACGGCAACAGGTTTTGTTGATCCAGGTACGATTCCAGCGCACGTGCCGTTTTAAAAGATTGTAGTTTCTCCCGGTTCTGGTCCGTAAACTGAAGGGCAAAACGATAAATCAGGCCTTTATTACGGACTTTTAGAAAATATCTAGAGACTCCGGAGGTATCTATCGGAACAAAAATATCCGGCATAATCCCGCCCCCTCCATACACTGTTTTTCCTGCAGGAGTGGTGTACTTTAAGGAATCCGGGAAATGTATGCTGTCGGCATATTCAAATTCGCCTTTGATGTAACGCTCGTTAATATCATTATAATACTCTTCGATACCCTTGTTATAAGGTTTCTGAATACATCTTCCGGTGGGGGTATAGTACCTGGCCACCGTCAGACGCAATACCGATCCGTCACGCAGGATAAAAGGTTCTTGTACCAGTCCTTTTCCAAAAGAGCGTCGCCCGATGATTGTACCCCGGTCATTATCCTGTATGGCGCCGGCAACGATCTCGCTGGCAGAAGCCGTCCATTCATCGATCAGTACAACAAGATTACCGGTCATAAAAAGACCGTCATTTTTTGCATATACCATTTGTTTCTGATGATTGCGCCCTTTGGTATAAACGATCAGTTTTCCTTTGAGCAGGAACTGATCGGCCACATGAATGGCGGCATCCAGATATCCCCCCCCATTGCTGCGAAGATCAAGAATCAGTTTTGTCATACCACGGGCTTCCAGGTTTTTCAGGGACTGTTCCGTTTCCTGAGTAGTGGTTCGGGCAAACTTACTGATCTTGATATAGCCGATACTGTCATTGATCATATAAGCTATATCCACACTTTTCAGCGGGATTTTGTCGCGGGTGATCTCAAACTGAAGAAGTTCCGGTACATCTCTCCTTAAAACAGAGACATTGACTTTTGTGCCCCGGGGCCCCTTCAGCATCTTGACAATATTGTTCTGATCAATGTGCTGCCCAGCCACCAGCGAATCATTGATTTTGATAATACGGTCACCGGGTTTTATTCCTATCCGTTCGGAAGGTCCACCGTGAATGACGGAAATGACAATGATCGTATCATCTGGCATGTTAAAGGAGATACCGATCCCGTCAAAATTGCCCTGCAAAGGTTCATTTACTTGGGCTACCTCACTGGCAGGAATATAAACGGTATGAGGATCCAGCCTTTTCAAAATAGCAGGGATGGCTGCATTTTCAAGCGTATTGATGTTAACCGAGTCCACGTAATTCTGTACAATGTAGGTCAGGATTTGATCCAGTTTGTTTCCTTTTGGATAGATGACCACGCCCGAAGGTTGCTGAGGATGGGGCAGTTTGATGCCGATCAGGAGACCCAGAGTCAGTACCAGTGAAAGGAGAATGGGTAAGTATAGGTTTTGTTTTTTATTTCCAGTATCCATGGATCAGTTTGTTTGTAAGTGAACCACTTCAATACCGGCCTTGCGTAACAGTTTTAGACCGGAATCGTCATGATAAAGTTCTGAAAAAACCACCCGGCGAATACCCGATTGAATGATCAGTTTGGAGCATTCCATGCAGGGGGAGGTGGTGACATACAGGGTAGCATTTTCACTGCTGTTGCCTGATTTTGCAACTTTGGTGATAGCATTGGCTTCGGCATGCAAAACATAGGGTTTTGTCTTACCGTTTTCATCTTCACATACATTTTCAAAACCGGCAGGGGTACCGTTAAAACCATCCGAGATGATCATCCGGCCTTTTACGATGAGAGCTCCTACCTGTTTGCGTTTACAGTAAGAATTTTTTGCCCAGATATGAGCCATTTCAAGGTAACGTCTGTCAAACTGCAATTGCCGGGCTCCGTAAGGTTTTGTTACATTGTCTTCTTTCATAACAAAAAATGTGAAAAAACCCTCGAAAGAGGGTTTTAAAGATGGTACCCAGGGCCGGAATCGAACCGGCACGGTATTACTACCACTGGTTTTTGAGACCAGCGCGTCTACCAATTCCGCCACCTGGGCGTTGCGTTAATTATGCAAATATATCAAAGATCAAAACTTTATAATCCTAAAC
>JAGGWN010000058.1 GCA_021157415.1 Bacteroidales bacterium
ATGAACTGGATGAAACAGGAAGAGCCGTACAGGGCAGCTACGGCAGGTATTTACGGCATCCTTTTTCGGGCGTTTCCCTGGCAGAAGAATGCGGCATCCCTCCGGAGGTGTGCCACATCATTGCTGCACATGCCGCCGAAGGAGATTTGGTGAAGAGATCTACAGAAGCCTATGTAGTCCATCATGCGGATTTTATGACTTTTCTGCCCTTTAAGAACAAGGGTTGAAAAAAAATATGGTCATTTGTGCGCTTTACGGACGTAATTAGATAGATCTTCACTGTGTTCAAAACGAAATGGGTCATTTTGCAATGAAATTTCTTACCACAACCATACATTTGGTATTGAAAGCCCAATAATATCCATCCATTTCGCAGCCTCAGGCTGCTAATTTCCACACCAGCCATCGTACAACCGCTTTATCACATTATTTTTTAATAATCCCCCCGGTTTTCTTAATTTTGGCCTTGTAACATGATTTTTAACAAGGCCGGCACACGTATATGATCACATTTGATATTGTCCTGGTATTTGTCGTATTGATCTTTATCGTCATATCCTTATATACGGGGTTGCTGGAACCGGCTTTTACTTTCATCGTCGGGGTGGTGGTGTTGGGATTTTTCAGGATCCTTACGCCGGGGGAAATGCTCAGCGGCTTTGCCAATGAGCAGGTAATGATTATCATCCTTTTATTGCTTATCGGCGAGGTGATCCGTAAAACGGCCATTGCCGAGCTGGTATTTGACCGGTATTTCAGAAAAGCCCGTTCATACAACGGGTTCATGAGCCGGATGGTTTTTATGGTCTCCGTTTTTTCAGCCTTTCTGAACAACACCCCATTGGTGGCCGTTATGATGCCTTATGTACGCACCTGGTCAAAACGATATAACATCTCCCCCTCCAAATTGCTGATCCCTCTTTCTTATGCAGCCATCCTGGGGGGCAGTGCCACCCTTATCGGAACATCCACCAACCTGATCGTAAATGGTATGGTAACGGATCAGCATATTGTTCCCGGGCTGCCGGGCCTGAGTATCTTTGATTTTGCCTGGGTAGGAGTTCCCATGATTATCCTGGGAGGGATCTATCTGCTGCTGGCGGGCAAGAAACTGTTACCTGCCAGAAAAGATACGGAAGAACCGTATTCTATGGGGATAAGGACCTATTTTATTGAAGTGCAGATCAAAAACAATTCTCCCCTGGTCGGACAGACGATTGAAGAGTCGGGGTTGCGCAATCTGCCAGGTTTGTATCTGGTGGAGATCCACCGTATGGGCAAACGTATCTTTGTCGTTTCCAATAATCTGATCCTGGAAAAGGGAGACAAGCTTACTTTTGCCGGTGAAAACAAAAAGATCTCCCTGCTCACAAAACCCGAATACGGTCTGAGCATTCCTTCTGCCGGCATGTTGCAACGCAAGAAACATGTCAATTTGCTGGAGATCGTGATCTCTCCCAACTCGTCTATGATCGGGAAACCATTGCGGGATGTCAACTTCCGTGCCCGCTACAATGCCGCGGTTATAGGAATTTACCGCAATGAAGAATCCATTCCGCCACGCATACGTGATACGATATTACAGGCCGGGGATGTGCTAATGCTCTATGCCGGTTCCGACTTTCATACCCTCTCACGCGACAGTCACGATTTTTATTTTATATCGAAGGTAAAAGAGATTGAAAAAGTAGAAGGATACAAGATCGCCATCCTCTTATCCGGCCTGGCGCTAATCATTCTTTTGTCCGCTTTTAAGCTGATTTCCCTTTTTATGGGACTGGTTGTTTTATTAATGGTTGTTTTGATTCTGAAGATGACCCAGCCCAAGGATTTGGTCCGAAGTATTGATTATAATCTGGGGTTGATCATTGTGATGTCTCTCGCCCTGGGTACGGCCATGATCAAAACGGGGGCCGCCGACCTGGTAGCCCGTTATGTGATTGCACTGCTTATTCCCCTGGGGAAAGTGGCTGTTCTGACAGGCATTTATGTCATTACAGCTGTTATCGCCGCCTATGTTACCAACAAGGCGGCTGTAGCCATTATGTTTCCCATATCCCTGTCCATATCCCTGCAGTTACACCTTCCGGCCATGCCTTTTATCCTTGTGGTGGCTTATGCCTCGGCCGCCAATTTTATGACTCCCGTCGGATACCAGACCAATCTGATGGTGTATGGCCCCGGGGCTTATAAATTTAAAGATTACTTCCGTATAGGGTTCCCGCTGACCGTAATCTACATGATCGTTGCCATAGCTGTGTTAAGTTTGAAATATTTTTAAAGTTCGTTGTCAATAATTATATATCGTATGAAAGAAAAAATCGGGAATGATTGGATCATACAGGCTTTGAATGCAGTAATCAAAGCGGGTGCTGCCATTCTTGAAGTGTATGACATGTCCGATCAGGAAATATCGTTGAAGGAGGATCTTTCACCCATTACCCTGGCAGATCGCCGGGCGGACAACATCATCAAGGATATGCTCCGATTAACCGGGATACCGGTATTTACAGAAGAAAGCAGCAATGTCCCTTATGCGACCAGAAAAACCTGGAATCGATACTGGCTGGTGGATCCGCTGGATGGCACCAAAGAGTTTATTCACCACAATGACGAATTCACCGTAAATATTGCCCTGATTGAGGATAGGGTTCCCGTATTCGGAGTTATCTATGTACCGGTGTACAGGCAGCTTTATTTCGCCATGAAAAAACGGGGTGCTTACCGCATTGAAAATGTGACTGATCCCTTTTCTCCGGGTACTGATATATCAGAAATATCAGGATATTCCGTTCGTCTGCCAGACCGGACACATCACGGGATACGCATTGCCGTCAGCCGTTCACACATGTCTCCCGGGACGGAAGCATATTTGCGGGAAAAACTGGGGGATGAACCTTTTGAAATGGTTTATGCCGGCAGCTCATTAAAATTCTGTCGTGTGGCTGAAGGAGAAGCCGACCTGTATCCGCGATTGGGCCCGACCATGGAATGGGATATTGCAGCAGGTACCATAATCATGACAGAGGCAGGAGGTATCATCAGACAATATGACGGGAAGCCTTTGATTTTCAACCGGGAAAATCTATTGAATCCATGGTTTGTTGCAGCCTCCGGAAAAATGACCAAAGCATTGAATTAAAATGACACCACGCGAAAGAATACTCACCACCATTCAGCACAAAGAACCTGACAGGGTTCCGGTGGATTTCGGTTCCACACCCAGTTCGGGAATATCTGCCATCGCCTATAGTAATCTTATAAATCATCCGGGATACAATGATCTTCCCGTCCGTGTATATGATGTGGTACAGCAGCTGGCAGAACCCGACGAGAAACTTCTCGAATTGTTCGGGATTGACGTGATTGATGTGGGGCGTGCCTACAATACGGATCCGGCCCGGTGGTATGACATTCATCTCTCCAACGGAGCTGCTGCCCAATATCCGGTATGGTTCAAACCTGAACTGCAATCCGACGGTTCGTGGAAAGCTTTTGATAAAACAGGACGATATATTGCACGTATGCCCGCAGGCGGCACTTTTTTCGACCAGGTCTATTTTCCCTATTATGACGGATATCCGGATTCCTATAACGATCTTGCTGAGAGGATGGACACTGCTATGTGGGGAGCTTTCCCCACGGCACCCTGGGATCGTGCCGGGGAAGAAAATTTCTGGCCTGATCTGCGGAAAACATGTGTCGATCTGAAAGAAAACACCGACCGGGCTCTGATGCTGGGTGCCGGGTGCAATCTTTTTGAGTGGGGAACGTTTCTGCGCCGTATGGACAATTTCCTGATGGATCTGATCCTGCAACCGGATGAAGTACAACGGTTCCTGGATGCTCTGATGGAAGTTCATATGGGTACGCTTGAAAAAATATGTTATTGGGTGGGGGATGTGGTGGATATTGTCCGCTTCGGAGATGACCTGGGCACCCAGCAGGGCCCTTTCATGAATCCGGAGATCTACCGCAAACTTTTCAAACCGAGGCATGCACAGCTGGCCGAATATGTTCATAAAAACAGCAGTATGCATACTTACCTGCATTCCTGCGGTTCTATCTACCAGATGATTCCCGACCTGATAGAAGCCGGCATAGAGATCCTAAACCCGGTGCAGACCAATGCTGCCGAAATGGAACCGGAACGTCTGAAAAAGGAATTCGGCCAGGACCTTACCTTCTGGGGAGGGGGCATCGAAACAGCTTATGTACTGAATAACGGTACACCGGAAGATGTTTGGAAAATGGTCTTGGAAAGGTTAGAGATATTTTCGCCGGGGGGAGGATATGTCTTCAATACCGTACATAATATCCTGCCGGAAGTACCCCCGGAGAACATTATGGCCATGTTCAATGCCATCCGTGCGTTTAACAGCCAGGATCCAATCATTTTATAGTATTCCGGATCCGTACATCCGGGAGGTTTTGTTAATAATTAGTAGTCAGACGATGGAAAAAGAAATGACCAGAGGGGTAAGGACTTTGTTGGGAGATCCCAAAAAGGCGGTGATTAAACTATCCGGTCCTATGATGATCGCCATGCTGGTACAGTCATTGTATAATATTGTGGATGGGATCTGGGTAGCCGGACTGGGATCGGATGCCCTGGCAGCCATCGGTTTGTTTTTCCCCCTGTTTATGATTATCCTGTCGCTGGCCAATGGTCTCGGTGTAGGCGGTAGTTCCGCCATATCCCGCAAGATCGGGGCACATGACAGAAACATGGCTGATTCGGCGGCCATTCATACGCTGATTCTCGGACTGCTGACGGGATTGTTGATCACCGTTTCGGCTTTTCCTTTCCTGGAACAGCTTTTTGTTGCCATTGGGGCCAGGGGAAATGTAATCCCTTTGGTTGTAAAATATTCCAGAGTGCTGGTAGGTGGTTCCCTCCTATTGGTGTTTTCCAATATCGTCAGTGGCATTCTTCGCGGAGAAGGAGACATGAAACGCACTATGTGGGCTATGGTCACCGGATCGGTGTTGAATATCGTATTGGATCCATTGTTTATTTACGTGCTTAAAATGGGTATCGCCGGCGCTGCCTGGGCTACTCTGGTATCTATCACCATCACCTCCGGACTTATGTTCTCCTGGCTTTTTATCAAGAAAAACACCTATGTATCCTTTCATTTTTCTGATTTTCGTTTCAACGGGCAGATCATCCGGGAGATTCTGAGGGTAGGCATCCCTGCCTCCTTCGCCCAGCTATCCATGGCCCTGGCCATGTTTTTCCTGAACATGATCATTGTAAAAATCGCCGGCAGCACAGGGATTGCTGTTTTTACCAGTGCCTGGCGCATTATGATGATAGGGATTGTACCGTTGGTAGGCATTGCCATCGGCGTTACGGCAGTAACCGGTGCTTCCTATGGCGCCAGGGATATTGACAAACTCAATACCGCCTATCTCTATGCTATTAAAATCGGTATATTCATCGAGTTAGGCGTGGTAGTCTTTATTTTTCTCCTGGCTCCCCAGATCTCCTGGTTGTTTACCTATTCTAAAAACGCTTCGCACCTGGCCCCCGCCATGACACAGGCCATGCGATGGCTGGTATGGTTTCTCCCCGGCGTACCTTTTGGCATGCTCACGTCCTCTATGTTTCAAGGGATTGGCCAGGGAGAAAAAGCATTGGCAATCACTTTCCTGCGCACTATTATTTTTCAGTTATTTTTCAGTTATCTTTTCGGGATTTCCCTGCACTTTGGAATTGTTGGTGTCTGGGCAGGAATCATCACAGGAAACCTGACGGCCTCTGCCATTGGGTTTACCTGGGGAAGAAGGAC
>JAGGWN010000113.1 GCA_021157415.1 Bacteroidales bacterium
CAAACAAAACAAACCAACACTCTCAGGATGCTCCGCACTCTGTCAGGTGGAGAGGATACCTGACCTGCCAGCGTCCGCAGGAACCTGGCAGTGTCGGAAAAATGCAAACAAAACAAACCAACACTCTCAGGATGCTCCGCACTCTGTCAGGTGGAGAGGATACCTGACCTGCCAGCGTCCGCAGGAACCTGGCAGTGTCGGGAAAATGCAAGTAAACCACCACCACCAAAGGTGGTGTATACGATAACTCTAAAAGAGTTTATAATCGGGACTATCTTCTTCCCGTTTATTTTATTTTATTTTCTTTTCTTTTTTTTCTTGATATTGTACATAACGTTTTATCATCTCCTCATCTATACCAACTATACTTACAAAGTAGCCTCTTGCCCAAAGATGGTTCCCCCAATATGGCTTCTTCTTCAATTACGGATAACTCTTGAATAGTTTTATTGTTGTTTTCTCTTTCAAGATCCCCATACAGGCCGATATGGATCATTTTGGAGGAATAGATACTACCAACTGGATATGATCTTTTTGTATATTCATCTCCTCTATCTGTACATGCTTCCATTCACTGATTAGATATACATCTTGTTCCAACAATTTTTTCAACACTCCTTCCATTATCCGAAACCTGTATTTCGAAACCCATACTATATGGTAATTACAATGATATACTACATGCGATTGTCTCCTGTACCTGGCCATACTCCATAGTTACCAAAATATTTCTTATTTTTGGCATAGCCGATTGTACATTACCACGCCTTTAGGACGTGGGGTTCTAAGTTAATCTAAACTTCCCGCCCTGCTTTTCCATTCGGGGCTTGAATGTAAAACCAAACAAATCAAACTTATGATATCTGGTATCAAACGGTGGTTGCCGTTTCTGATTTCTCCGACAATAAACAATTTGGCTTTTCTTTTGGTTTAATGCCAACTTACATGAGCTAAATCGCTTTTTGATGGCCTCCAACATCCGTAGGGCGGCTTTGATGTTTTTGCAGTGGACGATTATATTATCCGCATACCGCTCAAACTCCGTCTCCGGATAGTAATAAGGAAGAAATTGAAAGAATAGCAAAATAATACATTAAATGATTGAACAATGATAGCATATTATCTGTATTTTTGTTTATAAGGTTCGCTTTCAAATTATAACTTATGAGGCATCCTTTACACACAGCAAATTCCTTAAAACATTTGGTTAAAAACTGGGTGATTGCAATAATTCTAACCATTCCTATACTATTTTTTATTCCGATACCGAAAAAACATAAAACTTCGGTTGAAATTGCCGAAGGAAATACGGTGGGAGAAAAAAGTTTTTATGACGATCTAAATGATGACGGGAATAGCGAAAAAATAGTGATAAGGGAATATACAAAACTAAAGAATGTTCCAAGTATTTTTGTAGAAGAAAACGGCAAATTTCTTTACGAATGGATTACTTCAGGATATATACCACAATACAAAAGTTCGGTATCCGGAGACTATAATCATGATCACTTGAAAGAGGTTTATCTCATCACTTACGCCCATGATTCGGTTTTTCTTAACGGAGTAGTTCCGTTTAAAAAGGATGTTTTTATAAACCGGAAGTTCCTTTCTTGTTTTAGTCTTTATCATGGAAATAATGGTTTATCCATCAGTGATTTGCTGATGACTGACCTGACTGGTGACGGTTTTCAGGAACTGGTTGTATTTATATACTCAGGCTTTGCTTATACCAACCGGAAAGTGATAGCTTATGATATAAGAAATGATTCCCTTATATTTTCATCTAAAAGTGGATGGGGGATACTATGGAACCTGAACCTGTATGACTGGGATCATGACGGTTTGCCTGAATTTACAGGTAGTTTTCCTGCCTGGGGCAATTGTACCGAGCCGGATTACCCTTATACCGATAGCATTGCCTGGCTGATGGTTTATGATAACGACCTTTCCTATCTGTTCGATCCTGTATCTGTTGGCAGGTATTCCTCTGAAATTGATGTGGTTCCCTTCCGATACGCAAACACAGCTTCGTTAGCCCTTCTCTACAAGCAAAACGGGATTAATGATTCTTCTTTTATTGCATTATATACCCCTGTAGGAGATCTTGTCAAGAAAAAATATATTCATGTTACCGGACAGGAAAAGATTTTCTTATTTTCAGACCCGGACCAGAATTACAGGGAGCTGTATCTATTGGGGTCTGGAGTCTGGCAACTGGATACATCCCTGCATATGACAAAAAAGATAAGCCTGCCCTATGCTTTTCCGGTAACCCAATTGGATGTTGATGGTGATGGAATAAAAGAATATATTGTCCGGAACAAAATAAAAAGACGATGGGTCATTTACCGGACCGGATTTAAAGATCCTGCAGAGATTGACATCCCTTTATCAACAGGTCCGGCATGGTTTTCTGTGGTGAAAAGTAAGACCACCCCACCCAGGCTTTTTCTTTGTACGACCCCGGATAATTATATAATATCGTATTCACGCAATTTTCTGTACTTATTGCGGTGGTTAGTATATCCGTTGATATTTTTATCTCTCTGGTTACTTGTTTTCATTATTGCAAGAATGCAACATGCCCTGATTAAAAACAGGTATGATCAGGAAAAACGGCTGGTCGAACTGCAGATTAAAGCGGTCAAAAATCAGATTGACCCACATTTCACACTGAATATGGTGAATACCATCGGTTCGTTGTTCAGCAGAAAAGAATCAGAGCGGGCAAATGAAGTGTTTACCCGATATGCCCGGATGTTGCAGTCAACCATCAGTTCTTCTGATAATGTTTCAACCACTCTGTATGATGAGCTGGGATATGTGAGAAATTACCTGGCTATACAGCAGTTCCGGATGGAAAATAAATTTGCTTTCAATATTCGCATTTCAAAGGAAATCCTTACCAAAAAAATCAAAATACCCAAGATGCTGGTATATACGTTTGCAGAAAATGCAGTGAAACACGGTATCAGGCCGCTAAAAGAAAAAGGTGAGATTGATATTGAAGTATGGGAAAAGAAAAAAATAATAATAATAAAGATAGCTGATAACGGGGTAGGACGAAAACAGGCAAAGGAACACCCGGCTTTAAGTACCGGAAAGGGACTGAAAATCCTGGATGAGATTATTGAGTTATTTTACAAACTGGAAAACATTCGAATACATTATGACCTGAATGATGGTGAAACAGGAGGTACGGTTGCAACGGTATATATTAGGCAAAAATAGATATTCCCGTTCAGAAACCTGCAGGGGCTGTAAACTGGAGACGACAGAATCCAAAGGAATTACATCATAAGATATTTTAAATTAACTTTATGCCTGGAAAGAAAGCATTCTGGAAATGGAAACAATTACCTGTTTTGTTGTAGACGATGAAAAGGAGGCCTGTCTTAGACTGCAGGATATTATTAAAAAGTTTCGGGAGTTGAACTTTATCGGATATGAGCGGGATGCAGACACAGCCATTCTGTCGATCATACAAAAAAAACCCGATCTTGTTTTTCTGGATGTGGAGATGCCCGGGAAGAATGGCTTTGAAGTACTGGAAGCGGTCAGAAGTAATAATCTCTTTCCGACATTTATATTTGTTACGGCATACATCCATTATGCGATCAATGCTATCCGGGAAAAGGCTTTTGATTATCTGTTAAAGCCGGTGGATATCGGAGAATTCAAGGAAGCCATAGAACGGTATAAAGAAAGAAATCAGACCTCTTTAAACTTTGACCATACCTCCCTTACCGAACGGGAGAAGCAGGTAGCCCGGCTTTTGTGCCAGGGCAAGACAAGTAAAGAAATTGCCAAACATCTGTATATCAGTGCAAATACGGTGAATACACATCGCAAAGCCATACTGAAAAAACTGGGATTCAGTAGTACCAGCGAGCTGCTTTCCGCTTTATCAGGGTTCAATTAAAGTTAATCTGTATCTCCTTTCCATATTTTATTCCTCTATGACCATAATTCGTGATATAATTCACCAATTGTGAGGATGGTAAATTTAATTCTTTCTCTTTAAATTGAGCCTATTAAGAATCTGGTTTTATATTCACGCCGAGCAGTCAAATGGCAGGTCATTTATTTCCTGTTTCTTAAATGTAAGGT
>JAGGWN010000049.1 GCA_021157415.1 Bacteroidales bacterium
ATCTCGAATGATTTTCCCAATATGTTTGAGCACTGGAAATATGGCTTTCGTCCATAGCAACGATTAATCGGAGTTCTTATCAGGAAGAGCCGTATGAATCGAGAGGTTCACGTACGGTTCCCTGCCTTGTCGGCAGGCAGGTGTGAGAGGTTTGGGGGTGAAATTCCCCCTTACCTACTCGATTTTTATTTTAATTCGTTTATGAAATCTTTCCACGTAAGAATCTTTGTTTTTCTAATTTTTTTCAAAGTTAATAAATCAAAATCTCCGGTGACAAGATAATCCGCTTTGCTTTCTGCAGCCAGACTAAGAAGGAAGTTGTTTTTCGGATCTCTACATTCTGAAATTTCTAGTTTCACATTTATAAGTTCAGCAAATGTGTCAAAGATTTCCAAAAGTTCTTCTATGTCCTGTTTATTAAAATATTTTTTGAATTTTGGGTGGGAGGTGACTGTAAGAAATTCTTCAACTAATTCAGTAGAGAATATTAATTTGATTTTCCCTTTAATAATCAAATCATCAATTTCAGTATGATTTTTTGTGATGAGGAAACTAATCCAAAGATTAGTGTCAAGTATGACTTTTTTATTTCTCATACCGGGCTTTTCTGACTTCTTCTACTTCTTTTGTAATTTCCTCAATTGAAGGCGCTTTGTCAGCATTATTTCTTAACTTGTTTAAAAGTTCACTGAAATCAGTTTTAGCCCTTTCTTTCTGAATCCGGATTAACTTTAAATCAGCCAAACCTTTTAGAAGAGACTTAGCTTTTGGATTTAATATGTCGACTTTTAATGTTTCCATTTCTATTACATTTTATCCAAAGTTACAAATTTTAAAGCAAATATGGTTCCAAGTTTAATATGCAGCACAACGTAATAGCGTTTTATTCATCGTTCCTGTACAAATTTAGCAAAATGATTGGAAAGATTGTAATAGATTGAGAAAAAGCAGAAAGACCGGAAAGGAATGAGGAATAAAAACGAGTTGGACTATGGCGCAGCGTCTGGCGCACCAACAACATAGCAAGTTTCTCCTTTTAATTTGTTCATTTCTGAAAATCTCCCTCTCTTCTTTGGGAGGGGGATTTTTGTATACCTATCTGTATACCATATAAAAATAAAACAGGAACCTGCATTGTTGTAAGTTCCTGTTTTTCAGTTGTGAACCTGGAGGGACTCGAACCCCCAACCTCCTGATCCGTAGTCAGGTGCTCTATCCAATTAAGCTACAGGTCCGTTTTACATATACACATGTTTTCAAAAATCGTGAGGCAAAGGTAGGAAATTTTTTTGTTTGCTATACCGGGAAAATGAAGGAAATTGTTTCAGAAACCCGAATTACGCATTAGGAAGCCCCGAGAGCGTTGAACGGATGCGTTCGGGGCTAAACCTTTCCTACGCTGAAGCTACGCGAAAGCGATCCGCAATGGAAAATATCTTTGTTTTTCCTTTGCGGATTCCGGGATACCATTGTCAGAAAGTTTCAATACCGTTCAATATATGCCTGGAATGTACAATTCATCATACAGATGATCCCCCGAAATCGCTGACAAGCCGGAAAAACATTACTGAATTGTTTTGAAAAGGTCTGTTTAAATCATGGCAGATTAATTTTTTCTATATTTACTCTGAAAAAACATCACTCAAAACATCTAATACACCATAATACATCGTTAACCTATGAAAAAAGCATTGAAGATCTTCGGAAAGTTACTTCTTATCCTCATTGGATTTTTTATCCTGGCCATGATCATTGTCCCGGTTGTCTTTAAGGGCAGGCTGATGGAGATGGCACGTACCGAATTGAATAACAGTGTGAATGCCCAGGTGGATTTTGCTGATCTTAAGATCAGCCTGATCCGTAGTTTTCCAAGGCTGAATGTTAACCTGCAAGGATTGTCTGTAGTAGGGAAAGAACCTTTTGCCGGAGATACACTCGTAGGTTTTCGTTCTTTTCAGGTGGCGGTAAATCCTTTCGGGTTGGTCAGCAGCAAAGGCATTGAGATTAGCAGGATCCTGTTGGATCATCCGGTTATTCATGCCTTTGTACTCAAAAACGGTACGGCCAACTGGGATATTGTTCCCGAGCCGGGCGACACGTTGACAGAAGAGCCGGCAGACACCCTATCCTCCGGGATGCCGGAGGTGAAAGTGCAATTGAAGAAATTTGAAATCAGGAATGCCTACGTATCCTATATCGACCGGGAGGGAGATATGTCTGCCACCCTGGATGATCTTAATTTCCTCCTGAAAGGAAAATGGACCGGATCAACAGGGAGTCTTTTTACCCAAACCACCATCGCTGCCGTCAATGTGACGATGGGAAAGATACGGTATGTGAAGAATGGCGTGTTCCGCTTCAGAGCAACCCTGGGAGCCGATATGGCAGCAAATGCTTACACTTTTAAGGACAACGAACTGGCATTGAATGACCTGGTGCTGGGCTTTGACGGAAAGGTAATGATAAAAGGAGAAGCCATGGTGGTGGATGCTTCGTTTAATACCAAGGAGACTTCTTTCAAGTCATTACTTTCCCTGGTACCGTCCATCTATATGAATGATTTCAGCGATTTACAGACAAAAGGAACCCTGGCGCTGAACGGGATGGTCAGGGGAAGTTATCTGGCGGCGGACAGCACATATCCTAAGGCAGTTATAAACCTGAAGGTCTCGGATGCTTCCTTTGCCTATCCCGACCTGCCCGAGTCGGTCCATGATGTCAATATTGATGTGAAACTTGTCGGGGATGGCACCCACCCCGACCTTTCAAAGGTGGATATAAACCGTTTTGACCTGAAGCTGGGAGAAAATCCTTTCCATGCTTCCTTTCATATACGACATCCGGTCTCCGACCCTGAGATCAAAGGAGTGATCCGGGGAACGATAGACCTGGCTACCCTGAGCGACGCTATGCCTCTTGACAGTACAGAGCTTTCCGGATTGATCATGGCAGATATGCAGATGGGAGGGAAGATGTCCATGATAGAAGATGAGCAGTATGAGGCGTTTACGGCTGACGGTTCGATCATGGTGAAAGATGTGGTATTGTCCGCTCCTGTTATGAAAGACTGGCTGGAGATTCCTTCAGGGCGATTGCTCTTTTCACCGCGTTATGTGGATCTGGAACAACTAAAGGTCGTGACCGGTCCTTCCGATATGACTTTTTCCGGTAAGCTGGAACAGTTCATCCCTTATATGTTTTCTGACGGTACCCTCAGAGGCAGGTTGGATTTTTCCAGTGAAGTGCTGGATCTGAACCGGCTGATGCCGGAAACGCCGGCCACCACAGAAGCAGATACTGCAATGGGTGCTGATACCCTCTCTGTCTCTGAGGAGCCGACTGCCGTGGAGGTGCCCGATAAGATTAACTTTGTCCTGAATACCCGCATAGGACTGGTAAAATACGGAGATATAGAAGCCCGCAAGGTCACCGGGCAGGTCGCGGTAAAAGACAGGAAAGTTATTATGGAGAACGTATCTATGGAAACTATGGACGGATCTGTGACAATGCACGGTGAATATTCCACGCACAAGCCCGGAGAACCGGGCGTGTCCATGGATGTGGAAGCGAAAGATATCTCCATCCCCGGAGCATACAAGTCTTTGGTGACCGTCCGGAGACTGGCTCCGTTTGCTTCGGGATTGAGCGGGAAAGTTTCCTCCAGGTTTTCCTATGCCGGATTGCTGGATAAACAAATGATGCCCATCCTGAAAACCGTCAATGCCTATGGAAAGTTACAGTCATCTTCGGTGTCGGTGATATCGGCAGGAGTGTTTGATAAAATCAAGGGACTGCTTAAGCTGAATCCTGCATATACAAACCAGTTCAAAGATCTGGATATTTCTTTCAGGGTCGAGAACGGCATGCTGCATGTGAGTCCGTTTCATACCAGAGTAGGGAATGTAGATATGATCATCAGTGGTGAACAGGGTCTGGATCAGTCTATCAAGTATGTTTACGATATACGGGTCCCGCGCAAGGATCTTGGGAACAAAGCGGATGAACTGATCGACGGTTTATACAGGAAAGCAGCCCAGCAGGGATTGAATGTCAAAGCGCCGGAAACCATTCACCTGAAAGCATTCGTTACCGGGACGGTAAAAAAACCGAAGGTATCCCTGAAAATGGGCGATCAGACCGTTTCGAAAATGGAGTCGGTGAAAGAGATAGTGAAACAGAAAGCCACCCTGGAAGTAAGGAAAAAAGCGGACGGGGAAAAGAAAAAAATAAAGAAAGAAGCGGATGCTGCAGCAGAGCGTTTTCTGGCCGAAGCCAGAAAAAAGTATGAAGAAGCTCTTGAGATAGCCAAAGAAGAACGGGATAGGGCCTATCAGAAAGCGGATACCCTTGAGAAAAAAGCTTCCGGAAGTATTGTTCAGAAGCTAAAAGTGAAGGCACAGGCGGAAGCATTGCGCAAAGGGGCCGATGCGGCATATAAACAAGCGGTGAAAATTGCCGGAGACCAGTATAAAAAAGCCGAGGCCAAAGCCGAAGAGATGCGTAAAAAGGGGAGAGATCTGTAACGGGCGTAATACTGTTACAATAATACAAGAGACGTCCGAAAGAACGTCTCTTATTATTGTAACGAAATAAGATATTAATATTTTTTCTCTTTGATTCTGGCTTTCTTGCCTCGTAAGGCACGCAGGTAGAAGATCCGGGCGCGACGTACTTTTCCCCGTTTGTTGATCTCTATCTTGTCAATGAAAGGAGAGTGCACAGGAAAGATACGTTCGACCCCGATATTTCCGGACATTTTCCGTACGGTAAATGTTTCGGTATGACCGGAGCCGCGGCGTTGGATTACAACCCCCCTGAACTGCTGAATACGTTCTTTGTTGCCTTCTTTGATTTTATAATATACCGTGATGGTATCACCGGCTTTGAAGTCAGGATAGTCTTTCTGTACTTTCAATTCTTCTTCTGCAACTTGCATTAAGTTCATGATGACCTGTTTTTTAGTAAAAATTATGCGTCAAAAACGAGCGCAATATTACGAATAATTTTTGATTTATCATACTGAAAAACCAAAACATTTATATGCAATAATAGGGTTCATCTGCATCATGCGTATCTGACCACATGCAGGTTGGCGTCATGGGCTGGATTACAGCGTATGTTTGAAGCAGTGTGGGCTGACCGTTGCAGCACCGGCATTGATCAACCCTTGTTTGTCATTTCAGCTCCTCGCCGTGGTTTTCGAACTATTCAATGTATCAATGATGTCCAGGTAGTCTCCGTCAATACCGGCATCAATGAGCATGTCATAGTTGATAGAGGCAATGGCTGAAATGAACCCCTGTTTGGTATCCAGGGCTTCCGGATCCGGGAGGCAGAGAAAATTATTAATGCTGTCAATGGAGGGGATGTTCCGGTTGTTTACTTTCCAGGGGGTTGTGGGATACGTTAGGATCTCATTGAGGTTGCCAGAAGGGGGAAAAGAATCAGTGATCGATTCGATCCAGTGCTTCGACAGCGTAGGAACGTCCCATTTTTATGATCTCGGCTGCTTTCAGAAAGTCATAGGTTCCATAAGAAGAACGGGAAATGTTTATCAGCACATCCGGTGGGTATTTCTCAATGCTCAGGTGTCCCAGTCGTCCCAGCATCAGCTCGATGGTAGTTGTGAGCAGGTTAAAATATCCTAAATGCTCTTTGTGGTTTTTTTTCTTGAGCAACAGAGACAGTTTGTTTTTAAAAGCTTGTTTTTTTCCTTTTATGTCCAGGGCCTTCTTTCTGCTGAGCTGTGCTTTTTCCCTGATCTTACGCGGGTAAGGAATCATGGCATTTACATTAACCACCACCAGCATATCGTCCGGATTTCTTTCAACAAAGTTGATGGGTACGGGATTCAGCACTCCTCCGTCCACCAGCATGGTATCCTGCCAGGGTACCGGCGTAAAAACCGTGGGGATGGCAATGGAAGCACGAATGGCCTGAAACAGATCTCCTTTATCAAAAACCACTTCTTTCTTATGTATGATATCGGTGGCCAGCGCTTTGTAACTGATCCGAAGGTCTTCTATATTACGTTCGGGGACATATGTTTCAATGAATTTCATGACTTTATCCCCTTTTACCAGGCCGGAAGAGGAAAAGGAAAAATCCAACAGTTTGAAGAAGTCCACTTTGTCGAGATGTAAAATGTGTTCGGTGAGTTTTTCAAGACCTCCTGCGGCATATACCCCTCCCACCAATGCTCCCATGGAAGAGCCGGCTATGGAAGTGATTCGGTAACCTCTTTTCAGCAACTCTTCGATCACCCCGATATGGGCGATGCCGCGGGCTCCACCGCTTGAGAGAACGAGAGCGATATTTTTCTTGCCGGTCATGATAATTTTTTAATATAGCTTCTTGCTTTCTTATGTTGCCGAGGATTGTAGTCTTTCCAGAGTGCCTGAACTTTTACATTATCCTCCAGTTCCCGGTTGGTTTCTAGGTATTGAATACCGTTTCTGACCAGTCCGTCCGCAATATGTTCAAAGATGAGTGCATTAAGCCCTTTGTTCTGATACTCGGGATCAATGGCTATCAGCAAAAAGTCAATGATATCATTTTTTTTCAAGGCTTTTAGAATCCGAAAGACACCCAGCGGAAAAAGTTTTCCTTTTGCTTTTTTCAGGGCTTTGGATAAAGAGGGGATGGTTACACCTATGCCTACCAGATTATCTTCTTTATCCACGATGAAAGCTGAATATTCGGGAGTTACCAGTGGAAAAAATTCTTTGGTGAGAAGGTCCATCTGCCGGGGGGTGAGTTCGGAAAAACCGTATAATCCCCGGTACGCTTTGTTAATAAGTTCAAAGAAAGAATCGGTATAGTTCAGAATGTCTTTTTTTCGGGAAAGAACAGCCTCATGAACCTGGTATCGCTCCCGGATCAGGGTAGCCGCCCTTTTGACTTTTTCGGGTATGGCCGGAGGTACCTTAATCTGGAATTCCACCCAGTCAACGTCTTTTTCATAGCCGGCCTGCCTGATAAGTTCATCATAATAAGGATAGTTATAATGTGCAAAAGAGGTCGGTAATTCTTCAAAGCCCTGTATCAGTACTCCCGAAGCATCAAAAGAGGTAAATCCCAGCGGACCGTGTATGGTGGTCAATTCTTTTTCCCCGGCCCATTGCTCCACTGTCTGTAATAAGGCTTGCACAACATCTTTATCCTCGATGAAATCCAGCCAGCCGAAACGTGCAAATGCTCCTTTGTGGAAATCATTATATTTTCTGTTGATAATGCCCGCTACCCGCCCGACAATTCTGCTGCCATGATAAGCCAGCCAGTATTTTGCCTCACAGTAATCAAAGGCAGGATTGTGTTTTTCGGAAAGAGTTTTGAACTCATTGCGCCGTAAAGGAGGAATGAAATATTCCGAGTCTTTGTATAACTCTTCTGGAAAGCGAATGAATTGTTTTAATGCTTTGGTTCCGGTAATCTCTTTTATCGTAGGTTTCATCTGTTTATTTTTATTTTTTAGAGGTCAGATGGAACGTACCATGATAAAATAATTATGCACGTGTGTGTTAAAATCATAATTCTTTTATCACGGATGTTTCATAGAAAAATGTTAAGTCAAAGAAAAAGATCCTTCCGACATCCTCTCCTGATAAATCTGCCGAAAGATATAATTTTTTGAATGAAATGGAGCAAAGGTTGTTTGTTTGCTTCAGCTGATTAAAAAAATTCATGTTCGTTTCATTCGGATATAATGAAAGAAAGAGGAGTCTGGCTGTCAGATAGTCATTTTCTTTCTTTACAGGTAAAAATCATAGGGAGGTACCGTTTGTTTTTCAAATCCCGGGCCTTGCCATGCCAGCGAGAGAGTATAACCACCGCCCATCTGAAAATATTCTATCTTCAAAGAATGCCGTCCTGCCGTCAGTCTGATCCTGCCGCTTTTTTCCGTGGCCCCGTGGCCCCCGTCGTTATCCACTACCAGTCTGTCGTCTATATATAGTTTACTACCGTCGTTTGAGGTAAGATAGAAGATATACTCACCGGTGCCAGGAATGGCAATGTCTGCGGTAATCCTCAAGCCAAAATAATCCTTGTTATAAGGGATTCTGTCCAGGTTAATCTCATAGATTCGTCCTGTGACCGCAGGAGTGAGTGGGCTGAAGTCAGGGACTTTATGCCATCGGTTTCGGAAGTATGCATATCTGATACCGTTCTTTTTCCGGTCAATAAAAAAGAAATCTCTCCGGCTTATCACCCCCGGTTTTCGTCCTTTTTTAAATACCCGGGCCTTGAGGGTGGTATTATGCCAAATCCTCAGAGGATCTTTATATACGGCAGAAGCTGAGTCAGGTTCTTTCCCATCCAGTGTGTACCGGATCATCGCATTTTTATGGTCCGTAATGATTTTTATCTGCAGTGAATCTCCCGAAAACAAAAGTGTATCGTTGGGAGTTATCACCGGAGCTGTCAGCATGGATTCCGGAATCAGGCTGCCGACCTCCTCAGACGTAAAAAGGTATTGTCCCGGCGGGATCTGCCACGTAGCGAGGGAATCTTTTATCCCGGCAAAAACGATATCCCGTGGAACATTGCCGGACGGGGAGGATACTGTTGTTTTCCCGGAAGTCCTGGCAGGTATCTGTACGGTGGCTGTGGTATTGGGGGGGATGGTTACCTCCAGTTTAAAGTGGCCTTTCTGCAATGTCCAGGAAGAAAGGATGGGACCATAAGAGGAGAGATAGCGGGCTTTGGCGTTCTGCAGGTCGCTTACCGGGCGGGGACGGATAATGATATGTCTGAAGCCCGGCTGTGCCGGATCGGGATTGATGCCGGCTACAGTATTATAGAACCACTGGCATACGCTGCCGAACATAGGATGACTGTGTGAGGCCGTACCGTCCCAGGTCTCCCAGAGGGTAGTCGCGCCTTTCAGAATCTCCAGCCCGAAAGAGGGAAAATCTTTTTGATTCATCAGGGTATATGCCAGATCGGGCCGTCCGAACTTCGACAACACCTGTAACAGTACCGGTGTGCCCATCATGCCCGTGTCGAAGTGTCCTTCTGTGTCATGAACAATGTGATTGGTCAGGGTACGGAAAACATTCCCGACATATTTTGCCGGCACCAGACCGTATTCCAGGGCGAAGGCATTGGCTCCCTGCCGACCTATCGAATAGGTCATCTTTTCTTTATGAAAATATTTCCTGTTAAATCCTTTCTTCACTTTCTTCATTACCCACTCAAAGTGACGGGCATCCTCTTCTTTTCCCAGTACTCCGGCGAGGAACTTCATAAGTTGAAGGTCATGATAAAAATAGGCAGTGCTTACCAGGTTTGCGGGTATGGCCGTAGCCTGTGGGGGGACCCATTCTCCCAGATTATCCTCTTTAATGATGCCTGGAGGAATCAGACGGTTTTCGAGAAAGTCGATATATTTTTTCATGCTTTCCCAGTATGTCCTGATGATTGTCGTGTCGCCATAGTACAAGTACATATACCATGGTACGATGATGAAGGCTGAGCCCCACGGTGTCCCGCCCCCACCGCTCTGATAGGGTACGGTATTCGGCACGAAACCGGTCATTTTGTTTTGTCCGTCAGCCATATCCCCGATCCATTTTGTATAGAAAGCA
>JAGGWN010000045.1 GCA_021157415.1 Bacteroidales bacterium
CCAAATCCACAGTAGTATTTTTCTTTGGCGACCAGGGCCGGCCCATGCTACGTGCAAAACAATTTATGTATGACCCCGGAATTCATACCCCGCTGATTATCCGTTATCCGGATGGAAAAATGAAAGGCACGGTGGAAAATAAGCTTGTGAGCAATGTGGATCTCGCTCCGGCTAGCCTTGCCCTGGCAGGCATCCCGATACCTGCATATATGCAGGGGATTGACTTCCTTGCACCCCATGTTCCGCAAAGAACGTATGTGTATTGCATGCGTGATCGACGGGATGAAACCGTGGACCGGATGAGAGCTATACGTACAAATAATTTTAAATATATACGAAATTTTTATCCGGAGAAGCCTTATACCCAGTTCAATACTTATAAAAAACAAGCCTATCCCGTGCTTACCCTGATGCAGCTTTTGCACCGGAAGGGAGAACTGACACCGGTACAGGATCAGTTTATGTCTGACAGAAAACCACCCGAAGAGTTATATGACCTGACCCGGGATCCTTATGAAATTCATAATTTGTATGATAACAACGCCTATACAGATACTCTACAGCAACTACGTACACTGATGGATACCATACTGATAAAATGCGACAAAGGCACTTACCCCGAAGATGAAAGGGAGATTGAATATGCCAATAAACTGGCCGCCAAACGCTATAGGCAAATTATGAAACGCCGTGGGCTGGGCGAAAATCCCACGGATGAACAGATCCTGAAATGGTGGGAAGATTATTTTACGAAATTTACAGGGAACAACCCTGAAAACAAATAATGTAAAATGATTAAATATAAATCACGCTGCAAACGTTGTGTGTCCTCAATGAACGCTGTGGTTGAAATATTTAAAACCGCAAAAGGCATAAAGCTGACGCAGAGGATGCAAAGTTTTCTTTTTATATTATTTCTGACTGTGATATTTACACTATTGTCCTCATTTAGGACAAAAAATCCAGATAAAAATAAGAAGCCCAATATTGTATTCATTCTTGCTGATGACCTGGGTTGGCGGGATGCCGGATTTATGGGCAGCAAATATTATGAAACGCCATCCATGGACGAACTGGCTGCCAGCGGAATGGTTTTTACCGACGGATATGCCAATGCCCCTAATTGTGCACCTTCGCGTGCTGCGCTCATGACGGGACTATATGGTCCCCGCACCGGTATATATACCGTTGGTTCGGCAAAGAGGGGAAAGGACGTTTACCGCAGGCTTATCCCCGTGAATAACAAAACCGTGCTGGACAGCAGTTTTGTCACCCTTGCTGAAGTGTTAAAACACAATGGTTATGTCAGCGCCTCTGTCGGTAAGTGGCATCTGGGAGACCCTCCGCATTCAGGTCCGGTATCCCAGGGATTTGACCTCAATGTAGGAGGCTGGCACCTGGGCCATCCCAAGTCTTATTTTAGTCCTTACGGAAATCCTTATCTTCCTGACGGACCCAAAGGGGAATATTTAACGGACCGGCTAACCCGGGAAGCTCTGAAGTTTATAGAAGAGAACAAAGACAGGCCCTTTTTCCTTTATTTCCCGCATTACGCCGTTCACAGTCCCTTTCAGGCCAAAGACAGCCTGAAAAATCAATTCAAAAACAGGCCTCCCGACGACGGGCAAAAGAATCCTGTTTATGCTGCTATGATCAAAAGTCTTGATGAAAGTGTAGGCAGGATTATCCGCAAACTTGATGAATTACAACTCCGGGAAAAAACCATTGTGGTTTTTATGTCGGACAACGGGGGCGTATCCTTTATCACCTCAAACGCCCCCTTACGGGGAGGCAAAGGCATGTTGTACGAAGGAGGCATACGGGAACCTTTCCTTGTTTCCTGGCCGGGGAAAATAAAATCCGGGGTGGTGAGCCCCTACCCTATCATTGGGACGGATATGTTCCCAACCCTTCTTCATCTTACCGGATCAAAACCGGAAAAAAGGCTTCGTTTTGATGGCATCAGTCTCAGCAAGCTGCTGCTGAAAGGCAAAGTCCCGCGTAAAAGAGCTTTATACTGGCACTTTCCGGCCTATCTGGAAAGATACCGTGGAATTCCCGATTTGTGGCGTACAACCCCTGCCTCTGCGATTCGTTACGGCAAATGGAAGTTGATCCGGTTTTATGAAACGGGAAAAACCGAATTATACAACCTGGCTGAAGATATCGGTGAACAAAATGATTTATCTTTACAAAATCCGAAAGAAAAAATCAAACTGGAAAAAATGTTGAACAGATGGCTCCGGAAAACGCATGCATTCATTCCTACACAGAAAAATGCTGCATTCGACCCTGAAAAATATCAGCAAAGACATAAACAAATAAAAGTTCAGACCTATGAAAAAAAATAATTTTTCTTTTCCCTTCTCCCTGGCAATGTTCACCGTTTTAGGGTTAAGTTTATTTTCCTGTTCTCATAAAGACGGGCAGAACACCGTATTCACGGACCATTTTCCCGAGGGCATTCAGCGTACATGGCTGGGGCCGGATTACTGGTCCAACCCCATGCAGGACTGGCGGTTGAAAGACGGACGTGTCGAATGCCTTGCTTCAGCCCGAAACCGTAATGTCAACATCCTGACATACCGGGTGGATGATGTAAAAGAAGGTTTTATGTTTTCCATAAAGATGGGTCTGCTTTCCGACACCCTGCCTCCCAGCAAAAACAACTGGATAGGGATACGCATTGGTTCAAAAGGCCGGTTTCATGATTACCGGGATGATGCTATTTACGGAAAAGGCCTCAACATAGGAATCACGACCAAAGGAGAACTGTTTATCGAAGAACCGCCGGTGAAAGAAGATAAAAATGCCATCCTCCTTGTGCCATATCTGAAAAAAGAGATCCTTCTGCAAACGGATTTAAAAAAAGCAGACGGAAAATATCACCTGACCGTTTCCGCAAAGGATCCTGTCTCCGGGAAAGTTCTGGCCACTTCTGAGCAGGAGGATATACCGGCACAAAATATCACAGGCAGTCTGGCGCTGGTCAGTCATTTCGGAGAAACCGGAAAAAAGAAAAATATTCCTGCCGGATGGTTTGACGATCTTACCCTATCAGGTCCGGCCGTCACAGCTTATCCGGATCATGCTTTTGGCCCCATTCTTTTTTCACAATACACTCTAAGCCGTAAGATTCTGAAACTTACAGCCCAGATGCCTCCTGTCGGAGCACAGGACGGGAAAACAGTAAACCTTCAGATTAAAGAAAACGGGAAATGGAAGACCCTTGCCACAGCAAATATTGACCCGGATGCCCGTACGGCGACTTTCCGCATAAAGGATTGGAATGACAGCGTGGACACTCCTTACCGGCTGACCTATGAAATGGCTTCTGGCAAGAGGAAAAAACGGGAATATTTTTATACCGGAACCATACGAAAAGATCCCCGGAACAAACAGGAGATTGTCCTGGCTGCCTTCACCGGCAACAATGATCTGGGATTTCCCAATACGGAGATTACCGAAGCGGTGAAAAAAGTCCATCCGGATATTTTGTTTTTCTCCGGTGACCAGATATATGAAAGCGTAGGAGGCTATGGGACACAGCGAGCTCCTCTGGACCAAGCCATGTTGGATTACTTAAGGAAATGGTACCTGTATGGGTGGGAATACGGGGAGTTATTGCGTGACATTCCTTCCATAGCCATCCCGGATGATCATGATGTGTACCATGGCAACCTATGGGGTGCCGGAGGCAAAGCCACTCCTCCGGGCCTTACCGGTGCAGCTGCCCAGGATGCAGGCGGGTATAAGATGCCTGTGCGCTGGGTCAATATGGTTCAACGCACCCAGACCAGTCATTTGCCCGACGCCTATGACCCTACCCCTGTTGAACAGGGTATTACGGTGTACTACACAGCCTTGAACCTGGGAGGTGTTAGTTTTGCTATTGTCGAAGATCGCAAATTTAAGTCAGCCCCCAAACCGCTGTTGCCGGAAGCAGGCATCATAAACGGCTGGCCCCGGAATGCTCATTTTGATGCAGCCAAAGAGGCAGATGTGCCAGGGGCTACCTTATTGGGGAAAAGACAACTTGATTTCCTGGATGTCTGGGCCCAGGACTGGAGTGATGATACCTGGATGAAAGCTTTGTTGTCACAGACCATCTTTGAGAATCTGGCAACCCTCCCTAAAAACGATAACAGTGACGCAGTGGTGCCACGTTTGCGCATCATGAAAAAAGGAGAATATCCCCCGGACGATGTAAAAGTGTCAGACTTTGATTCCGACGGATGGCCCCAGACAGGTCGCCGTAAGGCTGTAGAAACGATTCGTAAGGCTTTTGCCATGCATATCGCCGGCGACCAGCACCTGGGCAGCACCACACAGTATGGTGTGGATAACTGGAGGGATGCTTCCTATGCCTTATGTGTCCCCTCGATATCCAACTTCTGGCCACGTCGCTGGTTTCCTTCCACGCCCGGAAAAAACAGAAAACCCGGCTCTCCGAAATATACGGGTGATTTCTTCGATGGCTTTGGTAACAGAATGACTGTATATGCCGTAGCGAATCCCGTATTTACAGGCCGTAAACCCTCCAACCTGTATGACCGGTCGGCAGGTTTTGGTGTGGTGAAGTTCCACAGGGATACCCGGCAGATAGACATCGAATGCTGGCCACGGGGGGTGGATCCTACAGCTCCGGATGCAAGACAGTACCCGGGATGGCCTGTGGTCATCAATCAAAAGGATAATTACAACCGGAAAGCCTGGGGCTGGCTGCCCGGGATAGAGGTTACGGGCCTCACGCAACCTGTCGTCAAAGTTTATAAGGAGGGAAAGACAAAAGAGCTTGTTTATGCCCTGCGCATTACGGGCAACAGCTTCTCACCGCGGGTCTTTGCAACCGGGAGATATACCTTGCTCGTAGGAGATCACGGGACGTTCAAAAGATATGAGGGCCTGGTCCCGACAAAAGAAAAAGATGCCAATACACTCACGATTACCTTTTAATGTAAGGGATGGAAGCATGAAACCGATTGTTTGATGGAAGCATGAAACCGATTGTTTTAATAAAAAGTGTTTGTCTCTCATGGTTTGCTCTGATGCTGTTGTCTGTGCCATTGCAGGCTCAGACCAAGCCAAACATTATTGTGATTGTTTCCGATGATGCCGGTTACGGGGATTTTTCCATTCAGGGGTCTGAACAGTTTCAAACACCAAACATTGATCATATTGCCAGGAACGGAGTACGTTTTACGCAGGGTTATGTTACGGCTTCGGTATGCAGTCCTTCCCGTGCCGGCCTCCTGACAGGACGTTACCAGCAACGGTTTGGGCATGAATACAATATTGGTTCACATCAACCCAGCGATTGTCCGGATTTTATCGGGTTGCGCAGCGACCAGATTACCCTGGCGGATGCATTGCAATCCCTGGGATACCATACAGGTGCTGTTGGAAAATGGCACCTGGGTGCCCTGGATAAATATGATCCACTGAACCGGGGTTTTGATGAGTTTTTCGGTTTCCGGGGAGGGAGTGCACACTATTTCGGCCAGGGAAAAAAATATTTCAACATTGAACGTCAAAAAGATACGGTTAAAGTGCCCGTTAACTATCTTACAGATGCCTTCGGGGATGAAGCATGCCGTTTTATTATGAAAAACAGGAAAAGACCCTTTTTTCTGTATTTGGCCTTTAATGCCGTACATACACCCATGGAAGCCCGCGAAGAGGATATGGCTCCTTTCGGTTATATCACCGAAAAAAAAAGACGGATACTCGGGGGGATGACGGTGGCTCTGGACCGGTCTGTGGGCAACGTCCTGCGTACGTTGCAGGAAAACAACCTTACCGGAAATACCATCGTATGGTTTATCAACGACAATGGAGGAAATGTAGGTCTGAACGGTAGCTGCAATGCCCCGCTCAACGGGAAAAAAGGGACTTTTCTGGAGGGGGGCATAAGGGTACCTTTTTACATCCAATGGCCCGGAAGTATTCCCCGGGGTACCGTATATACTAAACCGGTTATCTCTATGGATATCTTCGCCACCTCGATAGCTGCCGCAGGAGGAAATGCTCAGGCCCTGGTCAATCAATTGGTACAGGAACGTTTCCAAAAAGTATGGGAAAATGTGCAAAAACGGAAAAATCCCCGTGCCGGAGAAGGATGGCAACTGGACGGGGTGAACCTGCTTCCCTACCTCACGGGTAAAGAATCAGGTATTCCTCATGAGAAGCTGTACTGGAGAAGAGCTGCTGCTGCTGCCATACGCGATGGCAACTGGAAACTGATACGGCTACCGGACCGTCCTCCTTTACTGTACAATGTAGAAAAAGACATTTCCGAACAACATAACCAAGCTTATGAAAAACCGGAAATGGTTAGGACCCTGATGAAAGAACTGTTTCAGTGGGAAACGGGACTGGCACAACCGGCCTGGCGGACGGAACCTTTCTGGATACGGTACAACATAAATCTTTATGATAAAAAATATTCGTTGACACAACCGGAAGGGAAAATGGTCAATGACCGTTGAAGGATGAACAGTAATATGGCATCTCTATGAACTCTTTGCCGTATTGAGGTCCTCCGTTTGTATTAGATTTTTATTACACTGTTTACCGGCCTGCGTGTCGTTTGACAAGATATCTACGAAGAGTACTGCGAGGTAATTCATTGTGATAGGGCTGATATTTAGTTGTTTGTTGAATATCAGGATAAAGCTTATACAATGTGGATTTAATACCGACAAACTGGCAAAAAATGTTAGTTTTGCATACAATGTTCTAAAACCTTTTCATGATGCTGTCGAAAAAAAATTTATTTGCCGGACTAGCCCTTGTTCTCGTTGTTTTTTCCTCCTGCACCAAGGAAGGTCCCGGCGGAAACTCCACAATCACCGGGAAGGTGACCATCCGTTTGTTTGACAAGGGTTTCAGGGTTTCACAGGGCTCCTATCCCGCTGCCGACAAAGATGTTTTTATCATCTATGGCAACGGTAACAACGTATCGAACGATACCAAGACCTCGGCTGACGGGACTTTTCAGTTCAGATATCTGACCAAAGGAGATTACAGGGTTTTTGTTTACTCTGAAGATCCTTCTCTTCCTTCCGGAAAGAACATCATGGAGGTATCAGTCAACATCCCCACAAACCATTCAGAGGTCAATGCCGGAGAACTGATCGTTAGTAAGAGTCTGGACATAGATGAAGGGCATGCTCTTATCAAAGGGAAAGTGTATCAGGTTAACTGGGCGAAAGGTTTTGCCTATATCATTGATACAACCTTTGCCTATGATACTCCGGTGTATCTCGTTTACGAAAATGACGAGACCTATTGCGACAGGGTGCGGGTGCTTGATGACGGGAGCG
Organism: Bacteroidales bacterium; assembly: GCA_021157415.1. Lineage (GTDB taxonomy): Bacteria > Bacteroidota > Bacteroidia > Bacteroidales > VadinHA17 > DRPN01. The sequence goes on from JAGGWN010000045.1 coordinate 7,326, forward strand.
TTGCTTTCCCCAACCGCCTGGTAGGAAAGTACAGGATTTTTGTTTATAGCGAAGACCGGAGCGATAATGGAGCGTTCATTCCCAGAAGTGTGCATGTGGAGGTCACACAACCCACCCAGGAACTTGATTTCGGCAGCCTTTTTATCGATAAGAGAAAATAATCTTTTTCGTATCCTTTTGCAATTTATTCCTTATGACCCTTTTTCGAAAATTTCTATTCTTTCTTTTACTGATTTTTCTGGTCTCTCAGTCGGGTAATACGCAGAGTACCGGTGAATGGTTTACGGAAGGGGTCCATTTCGATCTACCCAGGAAATTTTCGTTGAAGGTTTCTTCCAGTCAGCGTTTCCTAAATACCGGTATTGGCATGTACAAATTCCTGTTTGAGGTGGAAGGAGGGTACAAGATCAACAAGCATTTTGATGTGGCACTGATCTATCGTGCTGCCTGGCGCCTGGCAGACAACGGAGGTTATTATTACCGTAACAAACTCATGGCAGACTTCAATGCCGATCAGTCATTCGGACGTTTTAAGGTGGCTAACCGGCTACGGTATCAACGTAAAACCAAAACCTATATAAATGATGCCCTGGATGTGGTGCCCCTGCAACATCTTAGGAATAAATGTAAGGTTGCATACGATATCCGTAAAAGCAAATTCACGCCGGATATTTTTTGTGAAATGTTTTTCCCCCTGTATGCATTTAAGAACAGGAACGTTGACGAAATACGTCTGGGGGCCGATCTGGGGTATAAAATTTCTAAAAAACATACAGTGAAGGGAGGGGTCATGGTACAAAACGGTGTGATGGGATTACCCATTCAGTCGGTGTGGTTTCGGTTCGGATATACTTTTACCTGGAAGATATAATTGTAGATAATTTAATAAAGAGGTTTTCATGTGATTATAGTCAGATGATGTTTAGACCTCTTTTTACGGACAGGTTAATCCTTTGAGCAAAGATCCAGGGAGAGACCATTCATAAAAATCGTTGCAGGAACATAAAAAAAAAGAGCTCCGGATAACCGGGGCTCTTGTCAGGTCGTATGGAAACTGTAATTAGTACTTTTTATCCAGTGTTTCAGATACGATCCGGTCTCCCAGAGTAGCGTTGTATTTGGTATTCAGGACATACGCACCATTACCGGGGTTGTAAGAATTCTGTCCGTTGGGCTCAAGGTTCGCCGGCGACTCACCACTTGGGATGACCATCACTGTATTATCTTCCAGTACCTTCAGTTTCATGCGATAACCATATTTCCCCATATCTGCATAGTCTGTCTCAACGGTATTTTCGTCTATTCTGACAACGGCCTTATCCATGGAGAAATCCCTTGCGCCAGTCAAAGGGTGTATGAATGTCCCGGTGCTGTGATAGATATATACCTCCTGTGTCATCCAGTCCGTAGAAAAGGTATCTATGGCCGTTTCTTCAGGCAGGTACCACGAACGATACATGATCCCTTGCCTGAAATCTGCAAGATAGGATTTGCTGGCATTTACAGGAACAACCAACAAGATTTCCGCACCGGAAGAATCCACATACTGCACTTCCGATTTGGTCTCCAGATCATCGGCAGGAAGCCATTGTATGGTAATAGTGTCTTCGCCAGCCATAGAAAAAGTATTGATTGTTCTTTGATAAAGAGATGCCTGATATCTTTCTCCGTAGGCCGTTCCAAAAACGGCAACCTTAATGGAACGGTGTCCTTCCCCGTCGGAGGTATAGATATCGAATTCATAGGATTTCTCAGCCAGGTTTTCGATCATAATGTTTACCGTATCAATATCCTTTTCTCTGGTGTAAGATACGATGACCGAATCAGTGTAATCATTCCAGTACACCTTAATTTCCTTTACAGCAAAAGCTTCTTTCAGAATGCCCGATATCAAAACCCGATGGTTTCCGGCGCAAGTATGCACCGAATCCATTTTCGTGGTATAAATAATCTCACCATTCCTGATATACTGTTCATGGATATCGGTCATTTTTTCGCATGCAAAAAGCAAAAGCATGATCGTTGCTAGACTTATAAATGATACTATTTTCATTTTTTTCATTTTTTATTTATTATACTCTTCCAGCACATTCCCCCAGAAGGTGAATTCACAGGGGTCCACAAATCCGGCGCCGTCCCAGGTTTCCAGTACGGCCAGGCGGAAATAACGTATCGGGACCAGATTGGTAACGGGGTATTCATCCCCTTCCATGAAATGTTGTATATCCTCATCCGTATTCTGTCCATTTGGCAAACCAGAAGGTTTCCAGGACACGCACGTTTCTCTCAGTGTCGGCCACTGGCTGAGATCACCACTTTGATCGGGAATCGTCAGAGAACCATACACGTCATATTTTTTAGGATTACCGTGATTGTAGGCATAATAAGTCTGGCTATGTGAGCGCTGATATACCTTAAAGCGGCTGAGAATCACCTTAACACCCAGATCGATGGTAATGATCTGAGGGTTTGGATGGTCACCCTGGGTATGGCCGAAAGTAGTAAAGTCATCATCCCACAAGAATTCGGGTTTTCCTTCCCATGCATCCCAGCGGGTGTCATTATCCAGCGAAACAAGTCTGAATTTTGTTTTATCCAGTCTGACTTCATACCAGGGTATAACCGTATAATCCGGAGTATCCGGTTTTACCGTATCGGAAAGGTTATCCCAGTGATCCCGGACGATGGCGTAGAAGTGTGTTGGGATGGTGTCATAGCCACGCAGAGAGTAAGTCCCTGTATCCACCGAAGTATAAACGGTATGTGCCACCTGCATCCTGCCCAACGAATCGGGAGCTACCAACATGATGGCTACCGGGGACTTGGTGGTATTTACCCAGGTATATTTGGCTCCACCCCAGTCGGGCACAATCTTAATGCTTTTTGCGATCATATGGACCGGTGGAGTCAGCGGATGACCTGTAAAAGTAACCGGCTCGGAAATATTGTTGCTACGGTCAACCGCATAGAGGGACACCTGATGTTCCAGCGTATCACCGAAACCCAACACTTCCATCTCGTTGGTAAAATAAGAGGCTCTAACATCTGATTGCACCCCTTCACGGATATCATAGACCGCTTTAACCATTAAAAGGTCTTTATCACCAGGTAGATCATATACCACATCAAAACCTCCGGGCACTGCGGTAACTTTTTTTACCACGACCGGTCCGGGGGGCTGCGTATCGTGATCAATGGGCCCGATCAGGCTCTCTTCTTTGCATCCGCTGAAGACAATCAGGATCAGCACGCTGAATACGATGAATATCTTTTTCATGATATAATTGTTTTTCATTATTAACGCTTTAAAAATTGATTACCAACCGGGATTCTGGACCATGTTCGGATTAAGCACCAGTTCATCTTCCGGGATAGGCCACAGATAATCACGTACGCTGAAAGACTGTACAAACAATGGTTTCATACGGTAATATTCTTTAGGATCATATTTATAAACATCCCATCCGTTGATGGCCTTATTCATATACTGTTGTGCTTCTTTCCATCTTCTCAGATCCCAGAAACGATCTCCTTCAAATGCCATTTCGATCAGTCTTTCCCGGTGAATGATTTTACGCAGACCTGATTTTGACAGAGGTTCCTCCGGGTTTCTGGAATGATCCGCCCAGCTCTGGACCACACCGTCGAGACCGGCTCTGTTTCTGACCCGGTCGATGTAATCATACACTTCGGCGCCGGGCCCGTTCACCTCATTCAGTGCTTCGGCATAATAAAGGTACAGGTCAGCAAGACGCATGACCGGGAATGCATAATCTGTAATGTAATACCATGAACCATTTTTAATCTCATTCTGGAGATGTACCAGTTTCTTCGGCCAATAGCCGGTAGTTGAATATTGGGAAACTTCAAAAATAGATGAATATTCTCCTTTTCTGTTCATAATGACCCAACTGTCATTATCGTCTTCATATTTGCCATTGGCTGTCCAGAGCGAACGGTCAAAGGCCAGGTCGGCATAGAAACGATATTCCCGTTCGAAATGCAGGGATACGGTTTTTTCACCCAGGGCAATGAAATACTTGTGGTCCAGATCACCCATTCTCAGATTATACCTTCCGCTGTAATCATAATCCTTGTCTTCCTCTATAGGTACCCCGTTTTTGCTGTAGTATTGTTCTGCAATCCTGATCGTCGGAGCCAGTCTGGCAGCCACCGGATTATAAATAGCAGGATACAGACGGGGTGTTGACTCCGATTGCAAACCATTTGCAATACCCGACGTGGAAGACCAGATTATTTCAGGATTCCAGCGTTGGGTTACACGGCTTCTTAATACCAGTTTCATTTCAATACTGTCTTCGTGTTGTTTCTGACTTTCCAGGTCATCCGGTCCGATCAGGTGAAACCCTGCACTTTCGGCCATATCAATGGCTTCCTTACAGGCCGTAGCTGCCTTCTCCCATTTACCCGGATCATATTCGGTAGGGAAAAGGGGTGTACCGTCTTTGGCAACCACGGAGGAGTAGTCGGGATTCCCATTGAACAACGGGCTGGCGGCGGTGATCAGCACCCGGGCTTTGACAGCCGCCGCAATGGGTCGTGTGATCCGTCCCAGCTCGGTACTGGGTTGTTCTATCTCCATGGGCAAATCGGGCATGGCCTTGTCCAGGGTATGCACGATATAATTAAAACAGGAATCCAGAGGATCACGTTGCACATGGATCTTTTCTGTACTGGCATAAACGGGAAGGCTGACATCCTGTATGGGTATGGGCCCGTACATCCTGACCAAATAAAAGTGATAATAAGCTTTCAGAAAATTCACTTCAGCTTTCCATTTGAGTTTCTCATATTCGGGCAGGTCCTTGACCTTGTCTATATTTTCCAGAAAAATATTACATGTACGAATCCCTGTGAACAGGGGTTGTCCGCTGTTATGTCCGCCCCAGAAATCAAACCGGGGACTGGTAATGTTCTGTTCTCCTTTGGCCAGACGGAAACCGTTATTCCACCACAGACGATCCGGATACCAGCATTCGTCACCCCCCAGAAAGGTAGGACTGCTCCATGAATCTCCGAAATTGGGCAAATAGGAATAACAGGTATAAAGATATTTCTCTGCCGTAAAGCGGTCGGAGAAGGCATTATCCAGGGTAGCCACATTGTCAGGCACCACATCCAGGTAACTGCATGAGGTAATCACCCCTGCAAACAATATGCCGATAAAATATTTCAATTGTTTCATTTTCTCAGTTTTTTTATAATTAGAATGATACCTGAATACCTCCGTTAATAACCAACTGTATCGGGTATCCCAGTCCGTTTCCCCCCATTTCGGGATCCCAGAGCTTGAATTTACTGAAGGTTAACAGATTGGTTCCGTTGGCATAGAACCTTACCTGGCTAATCTTTGCTTTTTTGATTAAACGTTGCGGCAACGAATATCCTATCTCCAGCGATTTAAGCCGCATGAAGGCACCGTTTCTCATGAAATGTGTACTGGTCTGGTTGTTATTGTTGATCGGATGATCCGACAAACGAGGCCAGAGAGCAAATACATTCCTGTGTTCTTCAGACCAATAATTTTCGGCATACACTTTCAGAAGTTGATTGTTTGAGGTGATATTGTTGTTTCCGTCAATATCCACAAACGGTGCGGTGTAGTATGGGGATATCCAGAAGGACTCACGGGCAAGCCCCTGGAAGAATATGGAGAAGTCAAAGTTTTTGTATCCTGTCGAGAATCCGAAGCCGTAAACAATTTCCGGAGTTGTCGGGAAACCCAGGGGCACGCGGTCCAGCCCGGAGATTCTGTCATCACCGTTAATATCATGATATTTGATATCGCCTCCGGAATATTCCCCGAATGTCTGTTCAGGCGAGTTGTCCACTTCGTACTGGTCCACAAACAGTCGTTCTGCGATATAGCCCCATTGTTGAGCGATCGGCTTACCTACCCGCGATAACCAGGGCGTTTCCGCATAATCGGGTTCTTCTGCTTTGGTAATGATCCCGTGGGCATAGGTAAAGTTGGCACGTCCCTGCAGCCACCAGTTCTTGGTAAAGAACACATTGTAATCGGCAGAGATATCTATACCTTTGGTGACAGCTTCTCCCAGATTGGCACGTACCTGGGCTTCCAGCCCCATACTGGCCAGTTGAATCCGGTCCATCAGGATATTGGTACGATGTTCCCTGAACAGGTCAGCCTGGATATTGACCTTGTCGAATAAACCCATTTCCACACCGAGGTTCAATTTATAGGAAGTCTCCCAGGTGATCTTGTCATTGGCATACCTTTGTATTGAGACCCCAAACTTTTCATAATCCATTCTGGTACCAAAGGGGATGGAACGGCCCCAATCATCCATGTTCACCTGTGACATATAGAAGAAACGGTCGTTGGCACTGCCGATAGCATCATTACCAACAAGTCCGTAAGTGACTTTCAGTTTGAGGAGAGAAAAGATCTTTTTGGCACTGACGAAGAAATCCTCATTGGAAACAATCCAACCAAGTCCGGCAGAGGGAAAAAACCCGAAACGTTCATTCGCTGAAAAACGTTCCGAACCGTTATATCCGAAGTTAAATTCGGTAAAATACTTACTTTTATAAGCATAGGTAAAGCGACCGGAAAGGCCCAGATTCCTGTGAGGCAGGGAGAGCTGCAGGTTATCAGCCGTAGCGTTCAGCAGTTCGCGCAGGGTAAACACCAGCATGCCGCTTACAGTATGTTCACCGAAAGAACGGTCATAATTAACAGCCGATTCAAGGTAAAGCGCAGAGTTGATATCTCTGGTGCCAGGATGATAATCCAGATATTCTGTCCCATCTTCGCGGTTCAGCGGCAACAGGATATAATGCTGTTCCCCGGTCGGATCTTCCACTGGTTTATAATAAAAAGGATTATAGGATCGTGACACATCAAAGTAGGAATACCGGTTGGCATTGACCATGGTCCGGAACTGCAGACCTTTGGTAATGAATGCCAGATCCTGGCTCAGCTCAAACTGGGCCAACACCCTGTTCTGGCTATAGTCTTTATACCCTTTCACCATATCGGCATACGGGTTATAGTAATTGCCTGTGCCGTAGTTTCCGAAAAGAATGTGTTTGGTATATTGATTGGCATTGTCCGGCTCGTAAAAAGGCAGAAAATAGACCGGATTGGATCTCATCACCTTGTAAAACATATCCGATCCCCCATCTATAGGTCCCGTATAATCATCAAAGGTGGTATTAAAGATAAATTTGGACTGTGTGGTTTTTGTCAGGTTTATATTGATGTTTGCACGTAAATTATACCGGGTAAGACTGATATTATTGTTGAAGTTGTTTCTTTTGTCCACATTCATCATTCCGTTGTCATGATTGACAGTTGCGGCGAGATAATATCTGGCCACTTTCCCTCCCCCATTGACACTCATGTTGAAGCGCTGGTTGACCGAACGGGGTTTGAACATGGTGTGATACCAATCTACGGTAGGATACAAAACCGGGTCGGCACCTTCTTTGGTTTTATCCACTTTCTCCAGCGAATAAGGCAGCAGACCCAGCGGGTCTCTGGTTTTCACCGCTTCGTTATGCATTTCCATATAGGTGATAGGGTCAGCCAGTTCAATTTCCCTGGTAGGTTGGGAAATGGATGTTTCATACCGCAAGTTTACTCTCGCTTTTCCTTCTCTTCCTTCTTTGGTGGTCACATAGATCACCCCGTTGGCGCCACGGGCTCCGTACAGAGCCGTGGCAGTGGCATCCTTCATGATTGAAAAACTGGCAATGTCGTCGGGTTGAATGCGTGCCAGGTCGCCGGAAGTAAGTTCCACCCCGTCCACCAGGATCAGGGGATCCTTTTTATAACCGAAGGTGGTCACACCACGGACAAAGAATTGGGCATTGTCCTGTCCCGGCTCACCGCTACGCTGATAAGAAATGATCCCGGAGATACGCCCTGCGAGTGCTGTCGTAAGATTACTGGAAGGGACCTTTAACTCGGCCGGCTTAACGGTGGTGATGGAAGCAATCACACTTTCTTTCTTCTGTTTTGAGAAAGCCACCACTGTCACATCCTTCAGCTCCTCCGACTTGGGAACCATCTTCACATTGATCACCCTTTTTCCGGTCACCGGCATTTCCTGCGTTTCCATCCCCACAAAAGAAAATACCAAAATGTCCGTGGGTAATACTTTTTCAATGACATACGAACCGTCCAGGTCGGTAATAACCCCCCTGGTGGTCCCTTTGATCACAATGGTCACCCCCGGAAGAGGATTCCCATTTTCATCGACAACGTTCCCTGTAACCTTTATCCTCTGCTGTTGCTGAACAACCGGATTACGGTTTCGTTTTCCCCTGAAAAGACTTTTATGGCCTTCGGCATGTACAATCCCTTGCCCTGCAATGACCATCACCACCAATATCATAAAAACCTTTCCGGATAGAAACCTCTTTTTATGAAGTTTCATTTCTGATAAAATATAAGTATGCTCCATAAACAATGAATGGTTTGATTAGGTTAATAGTGAAAACACATGCAAGTAAAACTCTATTATTGAAAATTTTGAATTTATAACGATCAAAAAAAAGGAAAGATTAACGGTTGAATAAGGAATTTTTATACAGAAACAAGGAAGTATTTGTCATATCAATATTCGTTTACAAGAGATATATCCCATAAGAAATCATATTAATCATATGATTATCAAATATTAGAAAACAAATATATAAAACCGATAAGATAATTCAGGGTCATACAGGAGATTTTTCACTCTTTTGGGAGCAATTTCGTTTTATTTGCAGGTATATGGGAATTGCCTTAAATTTGTAATAAGAAAATACACAAATCCATTATTTTCAACACAGTAAAACCGTTAAATCTTCCAAAAAGTTTAGTCAAATGAAAAAACAACATCGGATATTCATGTTACTTCTGTTGCTCTCCGGTTTTCTTGTCTCTTCTTACCGCTCTTACAGTCAGAGTGACATCAGGCAATATACGCCTTATGATGATCTGCCGGATATGCCGGCTAATTACAAGCCTACTTATAGTGATCACTATCCGGAGTGGGCAAAGATGCTATATCAGTATCCGGTCAACTACAATGAAATACAGGATAGCTATGAAAAGTATGAGAAGACGCATCCGGAAGAAGAAACACCGGTCCTGCGTTACTTTAAGATATGGTCCAGGGTCATTGAACCCTATGTCCAGGCTGACGGAACCATTCATCTGCCTGATATCAAAATTCTGGAAAAGAATATCAGGAGCCGGTTATTAAACTTATACAGGCAGAAGAAGAAAGGTACGGCTGAAGATCCTTCAGCCTGGTCATTTCTGGGGCCTAAAGTAACCCACTGGACCGCCGGAGGCAGCCATACAGGGGTGGCTCCCTGGCAGGCCAATGTTTATTCCTTTGACGTAGCTCTCACCAATGACTCGGTTCTGTATTGCGGTACGGAAACAGGCTTTGTCAACAAAACCGTTGACAGAGGACTTACCTGGCATCAGACAGGCCGTGACTATCCATTCGGAGGAAGTATTACAGCCGTGGCCATTGATCCCACCAATCAGGATATTGTATATGTTGCCGGAGGCGGGCAGATACACAAGAGCACTGACGGTGGAAGCACCTGGACGCCTATGCTGACGACTTCTTTTCATGCCGACCGGTTAAAAATAGATCCGGCAAACCCTGACAAACTGGTGGCAGCAGCCCGTGAAGGAACTTTTATAAGTGCCGACGGTGGTGTAACCTGGAGTAAAAAGATCCAGGAAAGAACCTATGATGTTGATTTCAAACCGGGAGATTCGAATCATGTGTTTGCCATTACCGTACATGATGCCACCGGTAATTACCATGTATGGGAGTCCACCGACGGAGGAAATACCTTTCCCACACCGCCGGTTTATACTTTTACCGGGACACCCAATCAAAGCGGTGCCTTGATGGCAGTATCCTCCGCCAACCCCAATGTGATGTATATCGCTCTGCTGGCCTGGGAAAACACCGACAGGGTCAATGCATATCCTTATATCTACCGGGGATCCTACAATGCTACCAGTGACAAATGGAATTTCTACCTGAAGAAAAAAGGAACGGATACAGGTTTGTTCGGTTTTTCCGTGGGCCAAGGGTATTTTGACTTTGTCCTGGAAGCCAGTCCCGATGATATCAATACTGTATTTTTCGGCACCTGCAGCTTGTGGAAGTCCACCGATGGCGGGACGACCTATGAAAAGACAGGCGGATACGGAGGCAAGTTTGAGATACATCCGGATATTCAGGATTTGAAGCTTTTGCCAGGGAATAAAGCCTGGGTATCTACCGACGGAGGAATGTCCTATACCATTGATAATTTTTATCTGAGTTTTCGTACCTATTACAGGGTAAAGGGCCTTGTCGGTTCTGACTTCTGGGGTTTCGATCAGGGATGGAACGAGGACCTCGTGGTCGGTGGCCGTTATCACAACGGGAATACGGCCGTGTCGGATATGTATGGCGACATAGCCCTGCGCATGGGTGGTGCCGAATCCCCAACCGGATGGGTTATTAAAGGCGTCAGCCGCCATGCCGCTTTTGATGATATCGGAGGGAAAATACTCCCTAAATCGGTGGACGATCCCGTCCAGGGTAGTTTTATCTTTAGTAAATATCCCAACATGGACCAATATGGTGGGTTGCGGGGAAATATGGTACAACATCCCTGGTATTATAACCTGATCTACCTGGGTGAAGAAAACGGTTTCTGGATCAGCCGGGATATGGGCATGACCTTCGATCTTTTGTATACTTTTCCGGGCCGGGTACGTTATCTTGACGTCAGCTATAAAAATCCATCCATTTTCTATGCCGATGTGGATGGTTACGGGCTGTACAGGAGTGATAACGGAGGAGAGACATGGACAAGAAAACCCAGCCTGACAAGTGGAAATTACGGCAACGCATCCTGGAACGGAAGATTGTTTTTTGTGATCTCTCCCTATAATGAAAATGTCATTTATGCCTGTTTACGAAACGGCGCCTGGTCTTCAGATCTTGGAAGAGTATTCCGCTCCGGCGATGGAGGAGATACATGGACCAACTGGACCGGCAGTGTGGATGTTTATATGAAAGGATTGGCGATTCAGCCGACGTCGGAAGGAAAAGATCTGGTTTATCTCTTCACCAAGGCAACACAAGGAAAAGCGGGCACAGCCTACTACAGAAAAGAAGGCATGGATGACTGGGCTTCCTTTTCCAACAATTATCCGGCCAGTTTTTCCGTCAACCTCGGGCTCCCCTTTTTCCGGGACAGCAAAATACGTATCGGCGGCAACGGAGGGGTCTGGGAAAGCCCTCTGGCAGAACCTGACTTTACCCCTATCATAACACCTATGGTACAATCCCCTACATTAGGTTGTACGGAAGACACCCTTGCGTTCGATGATCATTCCATCCTGAACCATGATGGGGTATCCTGGCACTGGGATTTTTCTCCCGAACCGGAATACGTGAGTAACCCGGATATACGTTCCCCAAAGGTAGTTCCCGGTCAGACGGGATCTTTCACCGTTACACTAACCGTCACAAAGAACAGTCAGACATATTCCAGAACCATCAACAATATGGTGTATGTCCGGAGTTGTCCTTCGTTGGATGATTGCAATAATCCCGCCGAGATACCCACGTCCCTGTGGAAAAAAATCTACGTGGACAGTGAGCATTCGGGACGTCCTGCCGAAAATGCCTGGGATGGGGATATCAATACGTTCTGGCATACGGAATGGTATCCTAATAACCCCCCACATCCTCATGAGGTACAGGTGGATTTGTCTGACACCTTCAATATTCATAAATTCACCTGTGTCCCTCGCCAGGACAGTCAAAACGGTCGTATTGCAGACTACAAATTATATTTTTCCAATGATAAGGACAACTGGGGTGATCCTGTATCCACCGGCACCTGGGCCAACAGTGCCGCTCCGCAGGTAATCAACTTTTCCTCCCCTGTGACGGCGCGCTATTTCAGACTGGTAGCTTTATCCGAGGTAAACGGCAACCCGTGGACTTCCGCGGCGGAATTAAGTCTGACCGGTTGTTATTATGTACAGGAGCCCAATGCCGTACATAATTTAGAAATACAGGAGCTTAAAGCATTCCCCGTTCCCGTCAATGATGTTCTGAACATACCCCTGCCTCCGGAAAGCCATTTCACCTATACTACTTATTCATTAACAGGCAAGGTTGTGGACCGGGGTACTCTGGAGAGTACAGGAGCTTTGTGGAACTACAACGTCGGCGGTTTTGAACCGGGTACCTACCTGATCCGCCTGGTAAGCCCGGAAGAAACTGTTTACCGGATCAAAATGGTTAAAATAAGATAAATCTTATCATCTTTCCATAAAAAAACCCCGGAGGTCATCCGGGGTTTTTTTACATGCAATGGCTTGCAGCCAAGCCGGAGGTTATCGAACCACCACCCTGCGGGTTTCCACCTGGCCATCGCTTTCAATCTTAATAAAATATACGCCATTTGTACGCAAGGACATTTCTTCTACGGAAGCAGCATCTTTCTTCTTGTAGATTAGTGTCCCTATGGCATTGTACACACTGAGCATCGTATGTTCCTTCCCGATCTGTATGGTAAAGTTACCGTCATTCGGGTTCGGATAGATATTGATCTCTTCTCCGAAATGATCATTGATACCGGTAATGGATATCATATAGCAGGAGGAAGTATCCGAACATTGGCCTCCATCTACCTGCGTCACTACCACGGCATAATGTCCGCCATGTTCGGCAACAAAGATGCTGTCGGTCTGTCCGTCAATGGCCGTACCGTCATCGCAGTTAACCCACTGGAAAACATACATATCCGGATCAGCATTGGCGATCAGGGTGTCTTCACCGTATTTGGTCACTGAAGTATCTACGGCATCCCAAACGGCCACAATGACCGTATCGGTGGCGGCGCAATTGTGTTCATTGTAACCCGTCACCACATATGCCATGGAATCAACCGGGTAGAAAGTTTCTCCGTTTACGACATCATTATTCCATACTAGGCTGTCGGTACCAGTGGCGGTCAGGGTCACGGCAGAGCCAGGGCATACTTTCATATCATCGCCGCCGGCTACCGGGGTGGCTGCATAGACAGTAATATAATCCGTTTCTGTGACATCGTCAGCTCCCACGCTGTTTTTTGCCACCAAGGTTACAGAATATGTACCGGGGGTGTTATAGGTTACCACGGGATTGGCAAAATTACTTGTATCAGGTGTGCCTCCTTCAAACTTCCAGGCCCACTCGGTAGGAGTATTGTCCGATATATCCTTGAAATGGATTTCGCCGCCGGCACAAACTTCAGTAGTATCAGCAACCAGGGCAGCGACAGGAGCAACCGTGGAAGAATCTACAATATTAACCGTATAATCTTCCATTTCGCCATAGGGGACGTCTCCATAAGGATCAACACTACCATAAATTGTAGCCCAAACACGCAGTCGAGTAAGTCCCAGGTGTGCATCATCAGGTACTTCCAGATAAAATAAATCCAAGGTATCAAACAGCGGCACGTTGGCTTGAGAGCTATAAACCATTTCGGTTTCCTTGTCAAAATGCAGGCTTCCATTCCAGTCAACCGCCATGGCGCGGGAACGCCAGTATCCTGACCACGGGCTTCTTTCACCAAGGCGTACCACATATTTCATCCCTCTTACCAGCGTAATCTGTACATCGGTCTTATCTAAATATCCTCCCTCTCGTTGATCCTTATATTCAGCATAGGCTTTTCCTATTTCCAGGGTATCAATGAAAACACCTGTTTCCACTTTGGGAACAAAATAATTTACAGTAACATAATTTTCTCTTGTATAAGTTTCTCCGTTGGAAGTCAGGGAAACGTCATAAGATTTACCAAGATCCTCATAAGGGATGTTATAAGTAACGGATGGACTTTGTTCGGTGCTGGTAGCCGGAGTTCCCGATTCGAAGGTCCAGTTCCATTCAGTGGGACTTCCAGCCGTCATATCCAGAAAGAAAACACTGCTCCCGGATTCAATGACCGTAGGTTCTCCTTCAAAGTAAGTCCCGGAAATAGGAGTCAGGACTTCAATTTCGCCACAGCTGGCCCATTTATTATTGTTTCTTTCCGAAAGAGCCAGGAATTTGACAAAGCGTCCGGTTACCTGTGCATCCAGTTTGACGGTTCTGGGATCTCCCCAGTCGCCAAGACCGGTCCAATTGCATTTGGCCACGGTATCCCATACTTCAGCGTCAATACTGGTAAGGAACATACAGGAATCCACGGTACCATTTCCTCCTCCGGAACGCGGATAATAGATAAATCCGGATATATCCTGATTCTGGCCCAGATCAATGATCAGGTAATGTGGATAATCGGGTTCTTGCTCCGACCAGGCAGTATGCCAGAAAGTAGTTATATCGCCATCTATGGCATTGGTTGCCCACCTGCCATAAGGTTCTTCCTGGCTGTCAAAAGCGATGATAGACCAGCCATCTTTTTCAATAGGTTTATCTGCAGGTCTTGCCTTTACTGTAATATAATCACTTTTCACCAGGGTATCCTTTTCATCATTCTGGCTTACCGTTACCAGGGTAACATCATAGGTTCCGGCAGTATTGTATTGCACCAAAGGATTCTGGTCTGTAGAGGTAGCGGGGTCGCCTCCTTCAAAGGACCAGCTCCATGCTTTTTTCTGAAGAGAACGGTCGGTAAATTGTACTTTCTGTGTTGCGTAAAGTTCAATTCTGTCAGCCGAGAAAGCGGAGCCGAAGAGTGTCCCCATGACATTCAGTTCGGCACAGGAAGCCCAATTATTTCCCCCTCTTTCAGATAACGGATGGAAAATAAGATATCTTCCGACCACAGGATTATCCAGGAATACTCTTTTGACTGCATCCCAGGGAGCTTCCCATGTGCCGGAAGCTACCGGATCACCCCAGGTACCTGGATCATCCCACATGGCTTCTTCGTCCAACACATAGAACTCATAGTCTTTCACCGTTCCGTTGCCACCGTCCGAACGCGGGATATACTCAAAGCCGTTGATACTGTATTTGGCGCCCAGGTCTATGACGAGTGTGTGAGGATAAGGAGGATTGGTAGAACTCCAGTCGGTGTGCCAGATGGTGGAGGGGTCTCCATCCCATACATGTTCCGCCACTTGTCCAGACTGCTCACTATCAACATACAATTTAACCCAATCGGTTCTGGAAATGGAAGGAGCAAGAACGGTAATGTAACCTTTTAATAAAAGGGTATCCCAGGTAGCCTGATCTCCCGGATCCGGTTTGGCGATCAGTTGTACGTCATAGGAACCCGCAGCGTTATAAGTGACCACAGGGTTCTGGTCCGTGGATGTTGAAGGAGTACCTCCGTCAAAAGTCCATTCCCATGCGGTGGGGTTATTCCCGGATTTGTCGGTAAACTGTACCGTTTCGTCCAAGCCTATTTCCGTTTTGTCAGCCGTAAAATCAGTACCCAGCACAAACGGGCTAAGTTCGGCACAGGTGGTCCAGCCATGGCCGTTTCTTTCTTCTTTTGCAACAAACTTTACATAACGTATCCCTGTAACCACATGGTCAAAGACAATCACACGTTTCTGGTCGAAGTTATCAGTCCAGGTGCCTCCGGCAATGGAGTCCCACTGAGTACTGTCAACACTGACCCAAACAGCATAGGATTTTACCGTACCGTTGCCTCCGCCAGAGCGGGGATAATAAGTAACTCCGGACAGGTCATATCCTTTTCCCATATCCACCACAAGCCAGTGAGGCAGCGGAAAGGAAACATCATCCCAATCGGTACCCCAGATAGTACCGACATTTTCGTCAATGGCATAAATGGCAGGAGTATACTCATTGGTAACTTCTTCATTATCCGCAACCACTTTCCAGCCGGTCTTGGACAGCTCTTTGTATTGGGCATTTACGCTCCAGGCGCCCAATGCAAAAACAAAAAGCAATAAGTAAAATTTTTTCATAATAAACATTTTAAGTTAATAATTAGAACTTGTTGTACCAAAGATAAATGAACTTAACAAATATGGCAAATCGGATGATAAATTAACCTGTCAATAATCTACGCAAAATCGTAAGAACATATTGCTGATAAGTAATTATTATGCAAATACAAGTAATTATTTCACATAAGAACCGGCAAAATAGCAGCCTATCCCTTTATGAACCGGCCAGTTATCATTACTTATCCGGAACATCTTGAATATTCGTTCCATTTTCTTTTAATTTGTAATGCTCCAAAAAGCCTAAAACCTAAAAAATGACAGGTCTGTATTCTTTCCGGAAAATACATATAATCCACTTTGTTTTGGGATTACTTTTATTTTTTTGTTTATTCACTGAGACAGAATACACGTTGTATGCACAAAGTGAGGGTAATTTCCCGGTTGTTTTTTATAATCTTTCCAGTGAACATCAGTTGTCACAATCAACGGTTAATGCCATATTGGAGGATCATACGGGTTTCATGTGGTTTGGCACGGAAGACGGGCTGAACAGATATGACGGGTATCGTATTAAGGTATATAAACAACAATATGGAATGGACGGTTCTCTCAGCAACAGTGCGATCTGGACTTTATTCGAAGATTCGGAGGGCACTTTATGGATCGGAACATTTAACGGATTGAACTTTTATGACAGCCGGAATGACCGGTTTATTTCTTTCTTTCATGAACATAACAATCCGCACAGCCTTAGCCATAACTATATCCATACCATCATGGAAGACACCCGACATCAGATGTGGTTTGGCACAAGCGATGGACTGAATCTCCTGGATAAAAAAGACAGTACTTTTTTGCATTATAATCATGAGCCGGACCACCCCCGTACCAGCCTGATTAGCAACGTGATCCTGGCCATGCTCACCGATCATCTGGGAAAAATCTGGGTTGGAACCAAAGGAGGACTGAATGTTTTTAATGAAATGAATAACACTTTTTCCGGATACAGGATACAAAACGGAGGAGTGCTTCATGACGTTACGGCTCTTATGGAAGATAAAGCAGGAAGACTTTGGGTTGGGACACATACAGGGAATTTGTATATTTTTAACCGGCAGACAGAGACCTTCCGGCAGGTGTTAAACGCTCCCGGATCAAAAATTGAAAAATCTAAAATCAAAACCCTGGCAGAAGCTCCTGACGGTACGATATGGGTCTGTACCCTGACTTCTCTCTACAGCCTGAATCCTGATACGAAAAAAGCGACATTATACTTGCATGATCCCATGGATACCCGTTCTTTATCCAACAACTCCATAAGAACCATTTATATGGGAGAAAACGGCTTTATCTGGATCGGGACCAGTAATGCCGGAGTAAGTGTCATCAAACCTCCGCTGAATCGTTTTCACCATATCAGGAAAAGATACAATCAGCGTGTGACTCTTTCATCCAAACAGATACGATCTTTCGGAGAGGATAAAAACGGCATGATACTGATAGGTCAGGATAAAGGCCTGAGTTTCTTCAGTCCCTCAGCATATTCATTTCGGCATCAGAACCCGGCACTTGAAAAAATGCTGGAAGATAAAAGCGTAAATGCGATAAATGTATCAAAAGACAATACATACTGGATCGGCACCCGCACTTCAGGTCTGTTAAAATACAATCCCGGAAACAAGGCATGGAAATGGTTTGTAAGAGATTATACGCAGCCGTTAAATTCTACCACGATCAGCGGTAATAATATTATATCCCTCCTGGAAGATCATGCCGGAAATATCTGGATTGGAACCAATGGATACGGATTGAATAAATATAATCCGCATACCGGTATTTTCACGCATTATGTTCATAATCCTGATTCTGAGGGAAGCCTGTCCCACAACAGGATTTATGCTATTCTTGAAGACCGTAAACATCATATCTGGGTCGGTACGGCAGGCGGAGGCATCAATAAGTTTGATCCGGGCACCAATCAATTTGTTCACTATGCATCCATACGTTCTGATACCGGAACTTTTTACTTCAATTATATTCTATCCCTGCATGAAGGTCCTAATAACAATATCTGGGCCGGAACTTTTGGGAGTGGCCTGATCGGATTAAACTATGAAACAGGCAGGATTTCCGAATTTACACGTAAAAACGGGCTGCCGGATAATGTAATATACGGGATCCTGGAAGATAAGAAAGGCCGTCTATGGTTAAGCCAGAATGAAGGGATTACGGTATTTAATCCTAATAATCAAGAAATTATCAATTATGACAAACGGGACGGGTTACAGGAAAATGAATTCAACTCCGGAGCCTTCTTCCAGACCTCCGGTGGCTTATTTTTGTTTGGGGGAAACAACGGATTCAATATTTTTTCTCCCGACAGCATCCGGAAAAGCATGAAAGTCCCCAGGGTTGTTTTTACGGGTTTACGGATCAGTAATCACGAGGTTCAGCCCGGAGAAAAAATTAACGGACATATTGTTTTAAACGAGTCCATTTTCAATGCCCGAAAAATACACCTGAAATATTCTGACCGGGACATCTATCTTGAATTTGCTGCACTGGATTATACCATTCCCGGGAAAAACAAGTATAAATACAGGCTTCTGGGGTCGGACAACCACTGGATCGACCTGGCAAACACGAACAACATACGCTTTGACCAGCTTCCGGTACGAACCACTATCCTTCAGGTGGTAGGTTCCAATCATGACGGTGTTTGGAACACTACGGGAACAAGCGTCACCTTTTATGTAACGCCCCCATTTTATCAGACCCTCGCATTTAAGTTTATCATCCTGGTGATGTTTGTGGGTTTTGCTTATCTGCTGTATTATATCAGAACGCTACAATTGAAAAAACAAAAAGAAGAACTCCAGCTGCTGGTAGGTAATAAAACCCGTGAGATCGTCAATCAAAGGGATATCCTGGCTGAGAAGAACGAAGAACTGGAAAGGATCAACCGGGAAATTCTGGCTGAAAGGGACAAAACCAAGGCATTGGTCCGTACCGTAGAAGAAGCTAATCAGACGAAACTACAGTTTTTTACGAATATTTCCCATGAGTTCAGGACACCCCTGACTCTGATCCTCAATATGATCGAAAAATTTAACAATGAACCCAACGGATATACATCCGGGGAAAGAAAGAATGACTACAAACTCATTGAAAAAAATGCTCAAAAACTTCTTAAGTTGATAGACCGGTTAATGCTGTTCAGAAAATATTCAACCCATCAGGCCGGTTTGAAGATATCGGAAAATAATCTGGTACAATTTCTTAAAAACCAGGCTATGCTTTTTTCAGGCTATGCCGAGAAGAAAAAGATTACGTTCAGGTTTGAATCCCGGTCTGAGCAACTACCGGTCTGGTTTGACCCGGAGCAGATGGAAGAAGTAATCTCCAACCTGTTGTCCAATGCTTTTAAGTATACGGCCGAGCAGGGCGTGATAAAAGTTTCCGCCGGAGAAGCTTCCGACGCAAAAGTCAGAGAACTGGTCTTTTCCCGGGTAAAACATCCGGATCAATACATTTATTTTATGGTCGAAGACACTGGCATTGGCATCCCGCAAGATAAACTGGATAAGGTATTCGAACGGTTTTATCAGATAAATGATGCAAAAAACGAAACAGGTACGGGTATGGGGATCGGTTTGCATATTTCAAAAAAAATCATCCTGTTGCATCGGGGACAAATATTTGTAGATAGTGAGCCTGGCCGTGGAAGCCGTTTTGTGGTGTTACTGAAAAAAGGGAAAGATCATTTATCCGGAGAATACGAATTCAGGCAAGAAACCTATACGTCCGATAAGCGTTTTATGCCGGATGTGGACCCGGAAGGTTCCGGGAAGCTCTTACGGTCCGATCAAAAATTACGGGTAGAAGCACTGAGCCGGAAAAATATGCCGGAGATTCTCATCGTGGAAGACAACAAAGATCTGAGAAACTTTCTTGTCAAAGGACTGGAAGAAGACTACAATATTCTGGAGGCTGGTACAGGTGAAGAAGCTTTAAGAATCATCGAAAACGATAACCCTGAAGTTATTATTTGTGACGTCCTTCTGCCCGGCAAACTGAATGGTTTTGATATCGTTGAACAAGTAAAAAGCAACCTGAATACCAGTCATATCCCTGTGATCGTGCTGACAGCCCTCACCAGCAAAGATCAAAAAATCCTTGGACTGGAAAAGGGAGCTGATGTCTATATTACCAAACCATTCTCTTTGCGGGAGCTCATCGCCCATGTAAAAAGCCTGATCCAGCTGAGGGAATCATTGAAAAAGAAATTCAGGGACTATACTTTCTGGACAGAACGGGAACTGGAAATAAATGACCAGGATGAATCCTTCATACAAAAAATAATACGCATCGTAGAGACCAACATATCCGATCCTTCTTTTGACGTTAATACTTTGTGTGAAACCGTCAGTATGAGTCAAACCCGGTTATACAGGAAACTAAAAGCACTCACCGGTATGACTATCAAAGAGTTTATTCAGGGACTCCGTTTACGCAAAGCTGCGATTCTTCTACTAAACAGTGAAGATAAAAACATCTCTGAGATCGCCTATGAGGTCGGGTTTAATGATCCAAATTATTTCGGTAAAGTATTCAAAACCCATTACGGCATGTCCCCGTCGGAATATATTAAAAATGGAGGTTCCTGAAAAAAATTGAAGCCGGCCAGGGACAGATTCCCTTTTTTTGACTAATAATTACCTGTGCCTGATTATTTTTAACGAATCAGTGGAAAATATCTACCAACTGTTTTTTTTTATTATTTGAAACTTTGTAATGACAGGGAATTTTATCATTATGATGCGGGATCTTTATAATAAAAAAACATTTAAACTCATAAGCTGGGGGATTCTTTTTTTTCTGGGTATTATTATAGGGATTATATTTATTATTTTATGACTGGTTGCCCGGTTTCTTTCACTCATTCCGTATCCATATCAGATTTTTTCTATTACTTTACTATGGAAAAGCAAAAAATGACTTTAACTGATTTGAAAAAACGAATATGAGATATAATGTTTATATACTTATTCTACCTTTTTTCATTTTCTCTAATTTTTTAACGGCCCAGACCACCGATCATTGGGAAGCGATTTTCTATGCCGATACTGTTTTCAGGTATGTCACCAGCAGCGAAGGGGATCCCGGGGCTGACTGGCGGACCCCTGATTTTGATGATTCCGCATGGCACACGGGACATGGAGGCATTGGATACGGAGATGGTGATGACAACACGGTCATCAACACATGCAATGCCCTGTTCTATCGCATAAATTTTCACATCTGGGACACTTCCCTCATCACCGCAGCCTCTCTGGACATGGATTATGATGATGCTTTTACGGCGTATTTGAATGGTGTGGAAATCGCCCGCTCTACCGGCCTTACCGGCTCACAGAATGATCCGTATCCGCCGTACGACGGCCTTTCGTCTGCCAACCATGAGGCACATATGCCGTCGGGAGGCAAGCCGGAAGGTTTTTATATCGACAAGGGTGTTCTCAACGAAGCTCTCCGGAACGGAACCAACGTATTGGCCGTGGAAGTGCACAATGTGACTTCCTCTTCCTCGGATATGTCTTCCACCACCTTTTTCATGGTTGGTTTGTCTGTCAGTGGGCAGTATTATCTACCTACCCCGTCCTGGTTTACTCCTCCGTTTGTTTACCGGGGCTCTACCCTGCCGATCATCAGCATCAACACGTACGGTCAGTCCATTCCGAATGAGCCGAAGATCACTGCCCGGATGAAGATCATAGACAAGGGAAACGGAGCAATGAACTACACTTCCGATTCTGCCAATGTGTATGATGGCTTTGTTGGGATTGAGATCAGAGGAGCCTCCTCGGCCGGTTATCCACAAAAGCCTTACAGCCTGGAGACACGCGATTCGGCAGGGAATAATCTGAATGTTTCCTTGCTGGGCATGCCGGCGGAAAATGACTGGGTACTCCTCTCCCATTACAATGAAAAGACTTTCATGCGCAATCCGCTCTCATTTCAAATGTTTCAGGAGATGGGACATTATGCCACCCGCACCCGTTTGGTTGACGTTGTCCTCAACGGAGCATACGAAGGCATTTATCTGTTCGGAGAAAAAATCAAACGCGATAAAAACCGTGTACATATTAAAAAAATCTTGCCTACCGACACTTTTGGAATCAACCTGACCGGAGGATATATCTTTAAGACAGATTATGCCCACAGCTACGATAGCTGGCTCTCGGATTATTCCCCCGTGGATCATCCCGATTACAACACCCGCTTTGTTTATTATTATCCCAAGTACTATATTATCAATCCTCAGCAGAAGGCATATCTGAAGGAGTATGTAGATGGGTTCCAGGCCATCCTCCACCAGGATGATTTTGCCGATCACTATAGAAGTTATATTGATGTTGTATCTTTCATAGATTATTTTCTGGTTAGTGAAGTATCCCGCAATATTGACGGGTACAAGAAAAGCCGTTATTACTATAAAAACAGAGACGATATTAACAACCGGATGTACGCAGGTCCGGTATGGGACTTTGACTGGGCCTGGAAAAATCTACGGGATTGCTCTTTGCTGGCCAATACCGACGGGTCGGGCTGGGCGTACAAAACCAATGACTGCCGGGTCACCGATACACCCGGATGGTATGTGCGCCTGTTGCAGGATTCCTCTTTTGCCAATGAGCTGAATTGCCGTTATTTTCAGTTGCGGCAAACCATTCTCTCGCTGGATCACCTCTATGAAGTCATGGATTCGATCTATAATGTGGTAAAAGAACCTCAGAAAAATCATTTCGAGCGCTGGCAAATCCTGGGCGTAAGAACCGGTGCCCCGGAGATAGAACAACCTGCTACCACCTATGATCAGGAGGTTGCACGGTTGAAAGAGTGGATCCGGATACGTCTCGAATGGATGGACGCAAATATGCCGGGAAACCATGATCATTGCACTACCTACAAGGAGGAATATAAGCAGGACCCTGTTGCCATGCGCATCTTCCCCAATCCGGCCACAGACGGATTTTATGTTGAAGCTGCCAAAGAAATACAAGCACTGGATCTCTATGATATCTCAGGAAGAAAAATTTTGTTTTCGAGAGAAGTACATTCCTATTCCGTATGGATAGAATCGGCAGGGATAGAACCAGGTATATACCTTGTCAAAACAATATTTTCCGACAGATCTGTGCGGACAGACAGGATTATTATCAGATAATAAAGAGGACACGAGTTGAAAAAACAACCTGGAATATTGTTCTTTTTAGTAGTCCTCTTCCTGTTATCAGCAGAAAAACCAAGTGACGGACAAGGGGTACGCATAAATGAGATGCTGGCCTCCAACCAGACGGTAAACATGGACTCCGATTATTATGCTTTTTCCGACTGGATCGAGCTATATAATCCGGGCAGCAGTACGGTTGCGTTGGAGGGATATTATCTTAGCAATGAGCATGATAACACAAAAAAATGGGCATTCCCAACCACAGCCAATATTCCTGCCCGGGGATATCTCCTTGTCTGGGCCGACAGCATGGCATCCAACGGAAAAGCCCTGCATACGAACTTCAAGCTGAACAAAGAAGGAGGTTTTATTTTTTTGAGCGGCCCCGGTAACCCGGAAGTGGATTCGTTGGAGTATCCCCCTCAAAAAACGGACATCGCTTATGGCCGGAATCCCGGCAATAGCAATGCATTTCTTTATTATGACACCCCCACTCCCGGGGCGGAAAACATCACGGAGGGACTGCCTGTACCGGTACGTACAGCCGATCCAATCTTCACCCGCTCGGGGGGGATGTATGATTCTCCCGTTACGACTGCCATTACCTGCGAGACACCCGGTGCAGTAATTCACTATACCATGGATGGGTCCCTTCCCGGATTGCAATCTCCGGTTTTTACCACCCCTATTCTTATAGACAGCTCAGGGTTGATCAGGGCCATGGCTTTTACCGGCGGTTATCTGAAAAGCCACTGCATTACGCAAACCTATCTGATCCATGAAAATGTTTCCCTGCCGGTCATCTCTATCACCATGGATCCGGCATATTTCTGGAATGAATGGATCGGGTTTTATGTAGAGGGAAAAAATGGTCTGACCGGATGGGAAACCGGCCACGGACCGTCGCCAAAAAGCAACTTCAACAGAAACTGGCGCAGACCTGCCCACATTGATTTCTTTGACGAAAATTACCAACCTGGATTTTCCGTGGACGGCGAAGTGAAGATTTATGGAGGATGGACACGTGGTGCCGTGATCAAATCGCTCTCTGTATATCCCGAACACCCTATTCATTATCCGTTATTCAAGTCTAAGCCATTCACCGAATATGAGTCTTTCATCATAAGAAACGGCGGCAACCAGTGGGCTCATACCAAACTGCATGATGCCGTATTGCAGAGCCTGGCTGTCAATGAAACGGATGTGGACCTGCAGGCCAACAGACCGGCCGTCCTGTATATCAACGGAGAATTCTGGGGCGTTATGAATATCAGGGAAAAGATCAATGAAGATTATATCAAGACCAACCACAATGTTAACCAGGACAATGTAGATTATATCGAATCATACCGCACAGTCAAGGCCGGTGACAATGTTCACCTGACTAAGACCATGTCCTACCTGGCAAATCACGACCTGAGCATCCCGGAATATTACAACCAATTCAAAAAGATGGTGGACGTGAAAGAGTGTCTCAATTATTTTATGACCGGTATCTATTCGGGCCACGGGGACTGGATCTATAATAATAACAACAATCTTCGGACCTGGCGACCAAGAACGCCGGACGGAAGGTGGCGATGGTTGCTATATGATACGGACGGATCTTTCTCTTCTGTCTCCGCACGAGGAATCGGGGACGCCATGAGCAGGAGCACCTTCCTCCGTAAACTGCTGGCCAACCCCGAAGCACAGCATTATTTCATCAATACTTTTTCCGGTTTATTAAATTCTTCTTTCGCACCGCCAAGAGTCCTGCACATGATCGACAGCCTGAAAAAACTGTACGAACATGATATGCCCCGGCATATAGACAAGTGGAGAAATACTGCTCCCGACGGTTCACCTGCATGGTGGAAATCTCAGGACAATCCCCGATACATACAACAGGATGACGGTTATGGGGGACCCTGCCTGGCTTCATACAGTCAATGGGAAAGTTATTTCAGCAACATGCGCTATGTGGCCAGGAACCGCCCTGCAGCACTCCTGCATGAGCTGAGAGACCTGTTCGTACTCGGAGAAATCCGGCATATTACCTTACAGTCATCCGGGAAAAACGATGGGATCATCGAAGTGAACGGCATCTTACACCGTTATACGGATACGGCAGCATCTTACTTTGAAGGACAAACCCTGGATATCCGTGCCGTACCAAAATACGGCCATATTTTCAGGGGATGGTACAGGTTCCGTACAAACATGCCCGATCAGGACAGTCTGATTAGCCGGAATCCCTCCCTTTCCCTTATCGTAGCCACCGACACGATGTTGAAAGCCCTTTTTGATACAACAGAGACAGAAAACCATTTGCATATCAATGAGGTCATGGCCAAAAACTACAGTTATTATTCTTCGGGGCCGGGCTATTCAACCGACTGGATTGAACTGTACAATGACGCAGACCAATACATTTCCACAGGCAATCTGTACCTTACCAACGATCTGCACAATCCACGGTTATGCAGGATTTCAGACACAGATCCCCCTTCGGCAGGGATTCCTCCGGATGGATATGAGATATTCTGGGCAGATAAGAACCCGGAAAAAGGATATCCCCACCTGAACTTCAAACTTGATGGCAAAGGAGGAATGGTTGGCTTGTTCATGGAAGTAGCCCGTGAGATGATCTTACTTGACTCCCTCAGTTACGGAGGACAGCTTACCGACATTTCCCTGTGCAGGATGCCCGACGGAAAGGGACCGTGGCTGGAGACAGACCACCCTACCCCGGGCAGCAGGAATGAGATTTGGTTCAAGGCTCCTTTGCACAGCCTTTACATCAATGAATACAAGACCTCCTCTTATCAGGAAGATGGTAAGAACTGGCTGGAGATCTATAACGCCAATGATTTCGCGGTGGATGCCGGCGGACTGTTTCTGACCAATGATCTTGAAAAGCCATTTATGTGGCGTATTCCTTCTGGGCGTCCCTGGCTGACTACCATCCCCGCCAAAGGCTTTCTGGTGTTCAGAAATAACGTGCCGGACACCCCCGAACAGTTGTTCCTGGATTTCCATCTCGATCGTGACGGCGGGGAAATAGGTCTTACACAGGTCATTAACGGGGCAGCGGCTTACCTGGATTATGTCCACTACGGCAACCAGAGGGATGCAACTTCCGGGGGGAGATATCCGGACGGAACCGGCCCGTTGTATCTGTTTGACAGGGAGACACCCGGCCAACCCAATGCAGGCCCGACACCGGTATCGGAGAACAAAACCCGGGACACCCTGCTGATCTACCCCAACCCCTCGAAAGGAGATTTCTTTATTCAACTGCCGGGAAATGTGTCCGGCCGCCTGGAAGTCCGGATATATAACATCACGGGAGAAATGGTCTTTCAGAGGATCAATAATATTATGCAGGATACACAAAAGATAAAAATAAAAGCAGGGAACCTGATTCCCGGGATGTACATCATTATGATAAGCGACAGGAACCATGTCATGATGACAAAGATGGAGATCCGGTAAGCAATAAAAATTTCATCACCTACGTAGGCGCCTACGTAGGTACACTTACAGTCAGAATCACATTCTGAAAGCGTTTTCCCTGAATTTCCAGAATCTTTTTCAACCCAAGTTGCGCGATAGAGTTATGTATGGTAAATGGCTCTATTGTGCATAAGCCGAAGGCTGCATTGCTTCATTGGGGTTCAAAACTTATCAGGTTATGACCCAAACAGAAAAGCCCGCTTCAGAGCGGGCTTTTTTACAATAACAATGCTAAGCATTATTTTTCAATACCCAGCAGTTCCACATCAAAGATCAGCGTGGAATTGGGTGGAATCGTTTGTCCGGCACCCCGTTCGCCATAAGCAAGATCAGAGGGAATGAACAAACGCCATTTTGAACCAACGGGCATCAATTGAAGGGCTTCCGTCCACCCGGGGATGACACGGTTCAATTGGAAAGTAATAGGTTCTCCTCTTTCTACAGAGCTATCGAAGACAGTCCCGTCAAGCAATCTGCCGGTATAATGCACCTTCACTTTATCGGTAGCACTGGGTTTCGCTCCGTTCCCTTCTTTCAGTATCTTGTATTGTAATCCGTCAGGAAGTGTAACCACACTGTCTTTCTTCGCATTCTCAGCCAGAAAATCTTCTCCTTTCTTTTTGACGATTTCACTTTTCTTTTTCGACAATTCAGAAAAATACTTTTGCAGAACAGCATTGGCCTGGGCTTCCGACATTTTCATATTGGCAGTATCCTGGGTAATGGCAGCCTGCAAACCGGCAGCAAAAGCATTCACATCCAGGCTGTCAAGACCCTGTTTGTGATAATATGCACCGGCACTGATACCCAGTCCATAACTAACCTGTTTCATTTGCGTGTCCAAATCGGTTTCTTTCATAGATTTATTTTTAACATTACACGAAAACAGCAGCATACTTCCGACTGCCGCAAACAAAATAAAACTTTTCTTAAACATAATGATTTCTTTAAGATTTTAGATAAGTAAATAAATAAAGATACAATATTACGATAATTTAATGGGAAATGGAAATTTTCGGTTGATGATAAATTTATACGGGAACCATAGTAGTCCCCGTTCTTAGGACCTTTTCTGATCATTTTTTTCCGCCTTCCCGTTATGCTATGGGTGCCTTCGCGAAGCTGACTATGCATCAGCGCAAGCTACCACCGGCGGCCGCAACCTTTGGTCGAGGCCTCAGCGACAGCGTATGGACAAGGGGGGATATCCAGTTGCCGGCAGAACATTGACCTACCGGATTCCTCGTAATATCCCCGGCATCCACCGGGGATATTTTATTTTTTTTTTATCATTGCACAACCAAAGCATCAGGATCATGCAAGGACAAAAAGAACTTTACGACCTGCTGGAAAAACTGAATATCTCTTTTGAGTATCACGAACATCCACCGGCACCAACCGTAACGGAAGCCATTGAATACTGGGAGGAAATTGATGCCGGAAAATGTAAAAACCTCTTTCTCCGTAATCACAAAGGCAACAGGCATTATCTGGTCATCCTGGAACACCGGAAAGAGCTGGCCATGCATGATCTGGAGAAGATGTTACACCAGGGCAAACTCTCACTGGCGTCAGAAAAAAGATTACAGAAGTACCTGGGACTAACGCCGGGGAGTGTCTCCCCGTTCGGACTGATCAACGACACAAACCATCATGTACACCTGTTTATCGACGAAAACCTGAAACAACCTGCAAAGATCAGCTTTCATCCCAATATCAATACAGCCACGCTGGTGATCCGCTTTGAGGATTTTATCCGGTTTCTGGATTACCTTGGAAATACGTACGAGTTTCTGCAATTATACTAATCCTCTTTCCCCAACTTCTTCTTCAGATCCTGATAGTATGCTTCTATAGGTCCTTTGTTTTCCCGCAGCATGTAATATCCGGAAAAAAAATCCCAGGCTTCACGCTTTTGGCCTATTTTCAGATAATAATTGGTCAGCAGGAAGGCCAATTTGTAAGAGTTCCCCTCCGGCACATCATACACAAATGCTTCAATTTTGTTTGCAGCGCTATATACTCCGGATCTTAGTTCCTTCTGCAGGATATAACGGGATAACACTTTTGTCGAATCTTTTTGGTAGGTGG
Organism: Bacteroidales bacterium; assembly: GCA_021157415.1. Classification (GTDB taxonomy): domain Bacteria; phylum Bacteroidota; class Bacteroidia; order Bacteroidales; family VadinHA17; genus DRPN01. The sequence continues at coordinate 36,077 of JAGGWN010000045.1, forward strand.
GATCTTCTTTTTTGAAAGCTTCAAAATAAATCTTCAGCTTCTCCTGATCAAAAATGTTCCGGGCATAATACAGGGATAAGGTATATAAGTCAGGATAATCTGTTTTGTCAGGGAATTGTTTTTCAAGTTGTGCGATGGCCTTTCCCTGAAAAATGCGGTGTACCGTTGTCAGGAAAAAATCCAGGGGCACCACGCTGGTGATCCTTTCCAGCTCGTTTCCCTCCGGATCCGTGAAAAGAATCGTCGGGTATCCCTGAATCCCATATTTCTCAAGCAGTTGGCGTCCCGGATCTGTTTCTCCATCAACTCTGACACAGATCATACTATCCGTTAATGCGAGAAATTTCCTGTTACGGAACACTTCCTGATTGAGTTGTTTACTGGGAAAACACCCTTTCCTGGTAAACTCAATCATTATAATCTGGTGTTGCTGCCTCGCTGCTTGCCGGGCATCTTCATAAGTGCGAAAAAAGCCACGGTATCTTTTAGCAGAGAAAGCATCGGGATAAGCCAATGCCAGGAACAACACTATAACAGCCATTTTTCTGATCATTCCGGGATGTACCATTTTCACAGACTAAAATTTTATTTCAGCAAAGATAAAGAAATTACCCCGTATCTCTCAGTGAATATATTTTAATAGCAACCTTCCTTTTTCATCATTAAAAAGCAGGGAGGGCAAACATTTTTTTCTCCCGGTGATTTCCTCCTCCCGGAAAGGTTTGTTTTTCAGTTGCCGGATTGCCTGTATCATATTCTTCGCATCATCCGCGACCTGCACACATCGTTCCAGTCCGGGGATAGTCAGCATATCACTATTGACAATAATATGTCTTCCCCTGAACAGGGCCAACAACAACTTTAATTTAAGACCTGCTTTCTGATAGGTCAACAGCAAATGAATGTGAGCCTCGCGTATCAAACGGTCCATTTCTTCTGCATCCGGGTTTTCCAGCAGTTTTACATTAGGAAGAAAACAGGCCTTTTTTTTCAGGGCCCGGGGAGCATTCTTGCCTGCAATCACAAGAGGTATGTCCATCTCCGGAGCCACTTTTTCCAACAGGAACAATGAGACACGCAAATTGTCCGGGACCGACAGGTTTCCATGAAACAGGACATAATCCCCCGTACCTTTCAGGATATCCACCTCCTCAAAAGGATGGAAACTATAAAGCAGAGATATTACCTTCTCCGGAAAGCGACTTCTGAAAGAGAGAACGTCATGCTCCGAAACCGGGAAAAAAACAGGCACCTGTAAAAGGTTTCTCTCCCAACATCTCAGTTTTCGGGCTTCCGTTAAAAAGAATGATTTCTTAAATATATTTTTCTCCAGTGCAGCCAGACCGGTATAATATTCATGCTCCACATTAGACGGACGAAACAGAATCTCCCGGCCCGCAAAGGCCGGATTATTCAGTATGCCGCAGGTATGGATGCCTTCACACAGCACCGGATAGTCATCCTGTAACAGTCTGTTTTCCAGTTCATGAGAAATTCTGCTTTTAATAATATAGGGGACAAAACTGAGAAAAGAGGAAAGCCCTGTTTTCCTCCTGTAATAATTCACCTCAGTGCAATATCTATTCAGCAATGTCTGAGGTTTCCTGTTTCCGTAGATAAAACAATGCAGATGGATCTGTACGCCCATCTTCCACAAGGTTCTGATCTTGTAAAAAATATCAATGATCCCGCCATAATCTGCCGGATAAGGAACGTCAAAAGAGATGATATGAAGATGTTTTTCGTTCAATTTACAGATATTTACGATAGATATTCTTCAGGCTTTCCGCTTCTTTTTCCCATACCAGCTCGTCAGCGGCTTTCTGAAGGTTTTGTGCCTTCCGTTGTTTATAATCATCTTTCAACATCTTACGGATCCCATCTGCAATGGCTTCTACCGAGTACTCTTCCAGTACCCGGCCCACATCGTATTTTCTTATGATCCGGGTTACCTCCGGCAGGTTGGAAGCCAGTACCGGTGTTCCGCAGCGAATATAATCAAAGAGTTTGTTCGGCAGGCTGTAGCGGTAATTCAGGCAGATATCCTTATCGAGGGACAGTCCCACATCTGCAGCTGTCGTATAGGCATACAATTTCTTACGGGATTGCCGCGGGATAAACCTTACTTTTTCTAGCAGCCCCTCCTTTTCCGCCAATGTCTTTATTGCGGGAAGAGCATCCCCGTCACCTACGATCATAAGTACGGCCTTATCAACCTGTTTCATCGCCAGCACAGCTTCTTCCCCTCCCCGGTCCCGGTTGATTCCCGACCCCTGTAAAACAATCACTTTCCAGTCTTCCGGCACATTTATTTCCTCTTTCCCCACCGGTTTAGTCTCCACCCTATCCCCTGCCGGAAGATTCCTCACCACTTTCACCGGGATGCCGTATTTTTGTTTATAAGCTTCCGCGATAGACCGGCTGACCGTGGTCACGTCCTTTAGTTTCGGAAAGATAAAACGCTCGATGGCCAGCCAAACTTCCCGGACAAAACGCCCTTGTAATTCAGGAACCTCCGTAAAGTATTCATGGGAATCGTACACCAGCGGGATTTTCTTCAAGCAGGAGACCAAATAATTGGCAGGAAGAGTATCCAGGTCATTGGAAATCAGTAAATTTGACTTATGTAATAATAAATACAAGAATATACGAATATTAAATGCAGCATAAAATAGGGGGCCCTTCGTAAAAAACAATTTCATCCTTTTCCACGCATAGGGTCTTTTATCCATAGGGGGACTCTCCGGCAGTTCACGGCCAACCAGCAACACATCAAAGCCTGTCTCCCTGAGGGTCAGACAAACCTTATGGACCCGCTGGTCCGTAACCAGATCATTAATAACCGATACAACCGCTTTTTTCAAAGAATCAACACTTTTAAGTCAAAAATACCTAAAGATAGTTTGTTACTTCGGAATATCATACTGTTGTCATTCATTCGCTTCGCTCATGTCCTGCAATGGTCATACGGTCACTGTCGCTCGCGTCATACAATAGTTGTAATATATGCGCTACTACTGTATGACCACTGTGACTACTGTGTAACTACTGAATGACTACCGTACAACCCTATATTTTAACGCCGGAAAAGAACTTTTATGATATCTTAATACACTTTGGCTTTTTCTTCCCCGTCAATCACCCTGAAAGCTCCTTCTGCGAGGGCTTCCATCTCATATTCCCCGGGGATAGAAAAGAAAGGAGCCAGGCTTCCCACATAGGCTTTCAGATCATGAACAAATCGTTCCGACCGGGCAATGCCACCGGTAACAATGATCCCGTCGGCAACACCGTACAATGCGGCAAAGATTGCCCCGATCTCTTTGGCGATCTGATAGACAAAAGCTTTGTAAACCAGGCCGGCTTTCTCATCTCCGTCATCCATCATCTTCAACACTTCCCTCAGGTCATCGGTTCCCAGGTATGCCAGTAAACCGCTTTCCCGTGACAGGATCCGTGTCACCTCTTCTTCCGGTCTGGTATAACACATCTTCATCACCCCCCGCAGCGGTAGTGCTCCTGCTCTATTGGGTGAAAAAGGCCCCATCCCCAGCAGGGCATCGTTCACATCACGGATCATCCCCTTCTCCACCGCCGTAATGGAAAAGCCGCCTCCGAGATGGGCCACCACAAAACGGCATTCTTTCGGTTTTTTCCCTATCTTCTCCGCTATGATCCGGACGGTACGTTTCACATTCAGCGGATGACCGCGACAAACCCTCACAATATCCGGATGACCCGACACCCGGGCTTTGTCCCACATATTGTCCACGGAAACAGGATCCACCGTATAACATGCCTGCAGACCATACTCCCGGCGAAACCGGTCGGCCAGCAAAGTCCCCAGGTTGGAAGCATGGTTCCCATAACGACCACTGCGGGCATCTTCCAGAAAAGCTTCATTCACCCGATAAGTGCCTCCCTCCACAGGTTTTACAATACCACCCCGGCCAACCACTCCCACAACCACCAGCTCCCGGGTTTTAATTTCTTTCTGCAAGGTGTGAAAAACCGTCCTATACCGGAAATCCAGTTGTTCCGTCACCAACCCGAAGCGGTTCAGGTCCTCTGCCTTGTGCCTCACCGTCTTCACAAAAACAGGCCCCTGCCGGTTATACAATCCGAACTTCGTTGAAGTGGAACCCGGATTCAGTACAATAACAACTTCATATTCGTTCATAGTCTCCGGAATATTTTTTCCGGAGTTAAAGATAATGCAAAACACATGTACCTGACAAATCAATCATTCGGTGGATATATTTGGCATTCACATTTTTTTATTACTTTTACTTCATAAACATTTATCTTTATTATCATGGCTATGAAAAAAGCTATCATCTGGTTTTTGATCATACTTGTTCTTGTATTTACAATCATAGCACTGCTGGGCATATGGGAAGTGATTGACCTGGACAGGGTAGTCAGAAAATTATTATTGTCCCTGGTGGTAATATTTTCCTCCGGCGCTGTCATCCTGTTTATATACAGTGTGATGGGCAAAGAGATCGATGCCACCAAAAAAGACGATCATTGATTGAGGCCCCACGAACCATAAAATTCGTCTTCATACGTCTTCATTCATCCGTTCAAAGGGTATCCGGCTTTCCGGACTGCAGCACGGGCGAGGCAGGTCATGGGATCAATCACCGGAAGACCTGTTGTTTCCGGTGTTAAAACGAGTGACAGTTCAGTACAACCGGCAATCAAAACTTCTGACTCTTTCCTTTTCAATTCTTCTACCGGGTCTTTCAACTGTTGCAGCGGCTCTTTCGTAAATCCGGCCTTGATCCCTTTATCACCATAGATAGATTCCATCGCGAGCTGACGGTTTTTTTCTCCCGGCAACACCAATGTCAGGCCTTCCGATTTAAAGATCTTCACATAAATCCCTGTCTTGTATGTCCCAAGCGTAGCCAGCAGGCCGAAAACCGTTGTTGAAGGATATTTTTTCCGTGCACAGGCAGCCGTTTCGCGGATCATGTGCAATACCGGCACCGTCAGATGGCGGGACACTTCCTCATAGAAATAATGAGCTGTATTACAGGGCCAGAGGATACAACAAACCCCGGCCTGTTGCAGGAACAGAGAACCTTCTTTCAAGGCAGGGACAGGATCCGGACCATTACCAAGGATATAAGCGGAACGGTCAGGAATTTTAGGGTTGTTGTAGATCAGTACCGGCACATGATCCTGGTCCTGGTCGGCACGGGTATTTTTTATGATCCTGCTGAAAAGTCCCGCTGTGGCCTCCGGTCCCATCCCTCCCAATATACCAATGGTATCTCTATCCATGATCGTATTATTGAACCGCTTTATATTCCCGCATGATCTGCAGAATCTTTTTTACCGGCAAAGCTTCCACTTTGTGTCCCCGGTATCCGGTCATGCTCCGGGCCATAAACAGGCTGTTCAGGATCGCTTCTTCGGTAGCCTCGATCACCGCCATGAACAGGGGAGACATACGGTCGTTGCGCAAGACTTTCAGGTTCCGGTACAGGGAGGTGTCACGATAAGGCATACGCACTTTTTGATCTGTAGAGAATGCGATGACATAATCGCCGCTGCCATTGGAGGAGATGCCTCCCGTATTTCCCAGACCCAGCATGGCCCTTTTTGCCAGACGGTACAGGTTGCGGCTGTCCAGCGGTGCGTTGGTAGCCACCACAATCATGCAGGAACCGTCCGGAGAGGCAGCAAGTACATCATGCAAATAATATTTTCCGAGTTTCTCCCCTACCGGGACTCCGGCGATCCGCAGGTTCCCCCCGAAGTTGGTTTGCACCAGCACCCCCACCGTATATCCGCCGTATTCCTGCGGGATCACACGGGAAGCGGTGCCTATGCCTCCTTTAAAACCAAAACATACCGTACCGGTACCGGCGCCTACGGCTCCTTCCTGTACTTTTCCCGAACGTGCTATCCGCACTGCTTCCAGCACATCCTTTTTTTTCACATAACGCCCCCGTATATCATTCAGGTAACCGTCGTTGGTCTCTCCCACCACAGGATTTACACTACGCACATTCCTGTTGGCAGGGTCAGCCAAAACGTAATCCAGCAAAAACCCGGCTGCCACAGGAACACTTAACGTATTGGTCAGAATGACCGGAGTTTCTATATTGCCAAGTTCCCGAATCTGACTGATACCTGTCATTTTTCCAAAACCGTTGCCAATATAAACTGCAGCCGGAACTTTTTCCTGAAAGACATTCCCTCCGTGCGGGAGAATGGCTGTCACTCCGGTCCTGATCTCTTTTCCTCTGATCATGGTTTTATGCCCCACCATGACCCCGGGTACATCTGTAATGGCATCCCACTTACCGGAAGGCATCACGCCAATATGTATGCCGGTCTTCCGCACACGCACAGGCTGGGCCAGACCCTCTCCGGTTTCAGAGAAGGTTAACACAAGCAAAAACAGAAAACAGATTTTTTTCAGCATCATCCTGAAATTACCTAATCATTCTTCCTTTACTCATCTCCGCATCCCGGGCATGTTCATCAGGCGGGACAGGTTTTTCTTGCCGCTCATGGCCCGCATCATTTTGCGGGTTTCGTTGAATTGTTTCAGCAAGCGGTTTATCTCGGTCACCGAGGTACCGCTACCCATGGCAATTCGTTTTTTACGGCTGCCGTTCAACAAGTCGGGATTTGTTCTTTCTTCAGGGGTCATCGAGCGGATGATGGCTTCCACTTCCCTGAAAGCATCATCATCCAGGTCCATGTCCCTGACGGCTTTCCCCATGCCCGGGATCATAGCTGCCAGGTCTTTGATGTTCCCCATTTTCTTGATTTGCTGTATCTGACTCAGGAAGTCATCGAAATTAAACTGGTTTTTGGCTATTTTCTTCTGCAGCCGGCGGGCTTCTACCTCATCAAACTGCTCCTGTGCTTTCTCCACCAGGGTCACTACATCCCCCATGCCCAGAATCCGGTCAGCCATACGGTCGGGATGAAATACGTCCAGTGCATCCATTTTTTCGCCGGTGCTGACGAACTTGATCGGTTTATTCACCACCGAGCGTATGGTAAGGGCCGCGCCTCCCCGGGCATCCCCGTCGAGTTTGGTGAGCACCACCCCGTCAAAATCCAGCCTGTCGTTAAAGGCTTTGGCCGTATTCACAGCATCCTGTCCCGTCATGGCATCCACGACAAAAAGGATCTCATGCGGATTAACGGCATCACGGATGGCGGTGATCTCTTTCATCATGTTTTCATCCACCGCCAGACGACCGGCAGTATCAATGACCACAGCACTGTACCCTTCCTTTTTAGCATAACGCACCGCATTTTTGGCAATTTTCACAGGGTCCTTGATGGCTTCCTCGGTATATACCGGGACCTCCACCTGTTCGCCCAGGGTCTTCAACTGTTCGATGGCGGCAGGACGATATACGTCACCGGCCACCAGCAAGGGTCGCTTGCCTCTTTTGGTCTTCAGCACATGGGCCAGTTTACCGGAGAAAGTGGTTTTACCGGAACCCTGCAGACCGGCGATCAGAATCACGGCAGGGTTGGCTTTGATATTAATATCCACCGCCTGACCCCCCATCAGATCAACCAGTTCATCATGAACGATCTTCACCATCATCTGTCCCGGCTGTACGGCCGTAAGCACATTCTGTCCCAAAGCTTTTTCCTTCACCTTATCGGTAAAAGATTTGGCTATTTTGTAATGCACGTCCGCATCGAGCAGGGCCCGCCGCACATCTTTCAACGTCTCCGCCACATTGATCTCTGTAATCCGCCCCTGTCCTTTCAACAATTTAAAGGAGCGTTCCAGTTTGTCAGTCAGGTTTTCAAACATATTCTACTATTTTTCGCAAAGATAAAAAAATTAGTTTTGAGTTCCGGATTCCTTGTTCGTGGGTCGTGGTTCATGCAGAACCCCAACACCATGAACCATGAACTACATTCTCTCCGGCATCTCTATTCCCAGCAGGTACATTGCATGATACAACACTTCGCCGGTTTTGCAGGTCATTACCAGCCTCAGGTTGCGGGCTTCCGTATTTTCTTCATTCAGGATAGAATAATCATGGTAAAACTGGTTGAAAGCCTTGGCCACCTCATACGCATAATTGGCTACCAGCGCGGGGCTGTAAGATGCAGCAGCATCTTTTCTGACTTCCGGAAATTTGGCCAGCAACCGGACCAGCGTGGTCTCTTTATCGTTGGGCAGATAATGCCCTGCCAGTTTTTCAGGAATGGTTATTTCCCGTTCTTCCCCTTTCCGGAAAACTGAACGTATCCGGGCATAGGTGTACTGAATAAACGGACCGGTATTTCCATTGAAGTCGATAGATTCCCGCGGGTTAAACACAATGTTCTTCTTCGGGTCTATCTTCAGGATAAAGTATTTCAGGGCACCGAGGCCGATCTTCCGGAACACCTCATTCTTTTCCTTCTCTGCGAGAGCATCCAGTTTCCCCAGTTCTTCTCCCATCTCCCGGGCGGTCTCGATCATGCCTGCGATCAGGTCGTCGGCATCCACCACTTTCCCCTCGCGGGATTTCATCTTCCCTTCGGGCAGCTCCACCATCCCGTAGGACAGATGCATCAGCCGACCGGCCCATTCATACCCCAGTTTCTTCAGAATGATCTTCAATACCTGAAAATGGTAGTTCTGTTCATTCCCCACCACATAAACATGCCGGTTAAAATGATAATCTTCGTAGCGGAGGGTAGCCGTACCCAGATCCTGGGTCATGTACACAGCAGTGCCGTCCGCCCTCAACAACAACTTCTCATCCAGCCCGTCTTCCCGCAGATCGGCCCATACCGAACCGTCTTCTTTTTTATAAACCAGACCTTTCTCCAGGGCATCCAACACAATCTGTTTTCCGATCCTGTAGGTATCCGATTCGTAATAGATCTTATCAAAATCCACCCCCAAAGCTTTATAAGTCACATCAAAACCGTCATACACCCACTGGTTCATCATCTTCCAGACACAGATCACCTCCGGGTCACCGGCCTCCCACCGGCGCAGCATGTCCTGTGCCTCCAGTAAAAGAGGGGCATTTTTTTCAGCCTCTTCCTTTGACAACCCCCTGTTGATCATCTCCTGTACCTGCAACCGGAATTCTTTTTCAAACCGCACATAGAAATCCCCTACCAGGAAGTCTCCTTTTTTACCTGCTTTTTCCGGGGTAATCCCATGGCCCCATTTCTGCCAGGCCAGCATGGATTTGCAGATATGTATCCCCCGGTCGTTGACAATATTCGTTTTTACCACCCTGTAGCCATCCGCTGCCATGATCCTGGACAGGGAATATCCTATGAGATTGTTTCTTATGTGGCCCAGATGCAGTGGCTTGTTCGTATTAGGGGATGAATACTCGATCACCACCGTCTCGTTCTTATCTCCTGATTGCAACAGCCCGTAGTCCGTATCCCGGTTGATGCGATTCAGAAAATCCACCCAGTAGCTGCCTGTAAACACCAGGTTCAGGAAGCCTTTCACTACGTTATACCGGTCAATTTCCGAGAGATGTGATACCAGATATTCTCCCAGAAGCTTCCCGGTCTCCTCGGGACTTTTCCGGAGTTCCTTCACCAACGGAAAGACCACCACGGTCAGATCTCCTTCAAATTCTTTGCGGGTTTCCTGAAGCAATATCTTACCGGCTGAATAAGGTTTGCCAGTCAGTGAAGTTACCGCCTGTTCCAGTGCCTTTTTTATTTTTTGTTCTGTATTCATTCTTTTATGATCTGTCACAAATAAGCAGCAAAGTTAATACTCCCTGAGGAAAAAGAGGCTGTTTCACCTCCCGCATGACACCAAAACCAACCGGTTCATAACAAACTTTTCATACATCTTACATTTTATCCTGCTACATCTTATCTGTATTGCATTAATATTCTAATGTTTACGCAATGTCATAAAATAATACCTACGTAGCTTCCTACGTAGGTATTATTTTAACTTATACCAAATTTGGTATAAGTTAAAATAATACCTACGTAGGAAGCTACGTAGGTATTATTTTATGACA